>JBOHDD010000375.1:0-6226 GCA_050699155.1 Nocardioidaceae bacterium | reverse complement strand
GCCTGCAGCTGGGCGACTTCACGTCCTACCTCGACGAGCGCGCGACGTTCATGGGGCAGTGGGGGCTGAAGGGCTCGCGCGGCGACAGCGGCCCGACGTACGAAGAGCTGGTCGAGTCCGAGGGCCGGCCCCGGCTGCGGATGTGGCTGGACCGGATCCAGACCGAGGGGATCATGGAGCCGGCCGTGGTCTACGGCTACTGGCCGTGCTACAGCGAGCAGGACGATCTTGTCGTGCTCGACGCGGACTCGCAGAGCGTCGAGGTCGGGCGTTTCACCTTCCCGCGCCAGCAGCGCGACCGTTTCCTGTGCCTCTCGGACTTCTTCCGGCCCAAGGGCTCCGGTGAGTTGGACGTGGTCGGTTTGCATCTCGTCACCATGGGTTCGAAGGTCAGCGACGTGACCGCGGAGCTGTTCGCGAAGAACGCCTACCGCGACTACCTGGAGCTGCACGGCCTGTCCGTCCAGCTCACCGAGGCGCTCGCCGAGTACTGGCATGCGCGGGTGCGCGACGAGCTCGGGTTCGCCACCGAGGACTCCGACGACATGGGGGAGATCTTCCGGCAGGGCTACCGGGGTTCGCGCTTCTCGTTCGGCTACCCGGCCTGCCCGAACCTCGAGGACCGCGCCACCGTGGTGCGGCTGCTGCAACCGGAGCGCATCGGGGTAGAGCTGTCGGAGGAGCTGCAGCTGCACCCTGAGCAGTCCACCGACGCGCTGGTCGCCCACCACCCCGAGGCGAAGTACTTCAACGCCCGATGAGGGCACGATGAGCCGGCGCCTGCAGGCGGTGCTGTGGGACATGGACGGCACCCTCGTCGACACCGAGCCGGTCTGGATCGCGGCCGAGCATGCCCTGGCCGCCGAGCACGGCGCGACGTGGAGCCGTGAGCACGCGCTGAGACTGGTCGGCCAGGACCTGCTGACGTCGGGTAGCTACATCCGTGACCACATGGCACTCGACCTCAGCCCCGAGGAGGTGGTCGAGGTGCTGCTGGACCGCGTCGTCGACGAGGTCCGCGGTCAGGTGGCCTGGTTGCCCGGCGCGCGCGAGCTGCTCGACGAGCAGCGGGCCGCGGGGGTGCCTGCGGCGCTGGTGACGATGTCCTACCGGCGACTGGCCGACGCGGTTGTCGAGGCCCTGCCGGCGGGCGCTTTCGACGCGGTCGTCGTCGGTGACGAGGTGACGAACGGCAAGCCCGACCCCGAGCCCTATCTGCGTGCGGCCCACCTCCTCGGCGTCGACCCGAGCACCTGCGTCGCCATCGAGGACTCCGGGGCCGGTGCCCACTCCGCCCAGGCGGCCGGCTGCCACGTGCTGGCCGTCCCCAACCACGTCGACGTCCCGAAGGTGCCGAACCGCACCCTTCGCCGGTCTCTGGACGGAGTGCGCCTCGCCGACCTGGAGGCGATGCTGAGCGGGGCCGCCGCGACATTCGGCTGATCCCCGACCCCGAGATTGTTGTCGTATTGCGACCATCCGGGGCGCGTTCTGCTGCTGCGCACCGGCGCGTCCGGGAGGTATGGTCCGTCAGGTTTCATCCACATCGGGCCCTACAGGGCTTGTGCGATCGAGAGGTGCAACGTGGTGAGGAGACGACTGCTGGCCATCGCCAGTGCGGGCGTCATGGCGGCTTCGCTGGCCGCCTGTGGGGGCGGCGGCTCCGGCTCGGGAGGCGGCGGGGACGCCGCCGGGGGAGGCCCGGCGTGGATCCTCGGGACCACCGACACCGTGTCCTCTCTGGACCCGGCCGGCTCCTACGACCTTGGCTCGTCGACGCTGCAGTACCAGATGTACCAGCAGCTGCTGACGATCCCGGCCGGAGAGAACGTCCCCCAGGGTGACGCAGCGGAGTCCTGCGAGTACGAGAACCCGACGACCTTCACCTGCACGCTCAGGGACGGGCTGAAGTTCGCCAACGGTCACGACCTCACCTCCTCCGACGTGAAGTTCACGTTCGAGCGCAACCTGAAGATCGAGGACCCGAACGGCGCCTCCGGGCTGCTGGCCTCGATCGACTCGATCGAGACGCCCGACGAGAAGACCGTGACGTTCAACCTGAACAAGCCCGACACCACCTTCCAGTTCGTGGTGACCCACGCGTCGGCAGGCTCCATCGTCGACGAGGAGGTCTTCCCCGCAGACGCTCTGGTGGCCAACGAGAAGGCGGTCGGGTCCGGCCCGTTCGCGATGGCGGAGTACGAGGACGGCAACCAGGCCACCCTGCAGAAGTCCGCGACCTACCAGGGGCCGCGTGAGGCCAAGTCCTCCCAGGTGTTCGTGAAGTACTACAAGGAGGCGTCGGCGCTCAAGCTGGCGGCCGAGAACGGCGAGGTCGACGTCGCCTGGCGCAGCCTCAGCCCCACCGACATCAAGGACCTCCAGGGCAGCCAGGAGGTGGACGTGATCGAGGGCGAGGGCTCGGAGATCCGGTACTTCGTCTGGCAGCTGGGCACCAAGATCGGCAAGGAGCCGGCGGTCCGGCAGGCGGTCGCGGAGCTGATCGACCGTGAGGCGATCGCACAGCGGGCGTACGACGGCACCGTGGACCCGCTCTACTCCATCGTGCCGCCCGGCTTCCCCGGCCAGGTGGACGCCTTCCAGGAGCAGTACGGCCAGAACAGCGTCGACGAGGCACGCTCGATGCTCGAGGACGCGGGCATGAAGACACCCGTCAACCTGACGCTTGGCTACACGCCGTCGCACTACGGCCCGAACGCCGTCGACGAGGCCACCGAGCTCAAGCGCCAGCTCGACGCCTCCGGCCTGTTCAGGGTGCAGCTGAAGAGCGCCGAGTGGACGCAGTACCAGGAGCTCTACCAGCAGAACGCCTACGACCTGTTCCAGCTCGGTTGGTTCCCCGACTTCCTGGACGCCGACAACTACCTGTCACCATTCTTCGTCGACGGTGGCTTCTACGCCAACAACTACTCCAGCGAGCAGGTCAACCAGCTGGTGGCGAAGGAGCAGGGCACCAGCAACGAGCAGGTCCGGCAGCAGACGTTCGAGCAGCTCCAGGAGATCGTGGCCGAGGACGTCCCGCTGGTCCCGAGCTGGGTCGGCAAGAACACCGCCGTCGCCGGACCCGGCATGGAGGGGGTGGAGGAGACGCTCGACCCGGCGTTCATCTTCCGGATGTGGACCGTCAGTAAGAACGAGAGCTGACCTGAACACGAGGGAGGGGGCGGCCTCGGCCGTCCCCTCCCGTCGACCTGCATAGGATACGACGATGGCCTCGCGCTCGGGCTCGCTCCCGCGCTACATCCTTCAGCGGCTCCTGCTGATCATCCCGATGGTGTGGATCCTGCTCACCATGGTCTTCCTGCTGATGCGGGTCGCCCCGGGTGACCCGATCGCCGCGACCCTCGGTGGGCAGCTGACCCAGGAGGCGCTCGACGAGCGCCGGGCGGCGATGGGGCTGGACCGTCCGCTGCTCACCCAGTACCTCGAGTACCTCGGCGGCGTGGTCCGCGGTGACCTCGGGCAGACGATCACGGACAACCGCCCGATCACCAGCATCATCGTCGAGAACGGCGGCGCCACCCTCACCCTGGTCGTTGCCGCACTGGCCGTCGCCCTGCTCCTCGGCATTCCGCTGGGCCTGCTTGCCGGGCGGTATCGCGACAGCACCGGCGACGGCGTGATCCGGATCTTCGGCATCGTCACGTACGCGGCGCCGGTGTTCTTCACCGGCATGCTGGCCCAGCTGCTGGTGGCCAACTACGGCGGAGACTGGCCGACCGGGGGAGCGTCGTCGCCGATCACCGAGTTCACCGTGCAGCCACGCACCCACATCCTGATCATCGACGCGATGCTGATGGGCGACTGGGGTGCGGTGCTCGAGATCCTGCAGTACCTCGTGCTCCCGGCGGTCACGCTGGGGCTGCTGATCTGCGGGATCTTCATCCGCCTCACCCGGGTGAACGTCCTGCAGACCCTGCAGGGTGACTACGTGGAGGCTGCGCGGGCGCGTGGGATCAAGGAGTCCAAGGTGGTGCGCTCGCACGCCTTCCGGAACGCGCTCGTACCGGTGGTGACCGTCGTGGGTCTACAGGTCGCGCTGCTGCTGGCGGGGGCGATCCTGACGGAGAAGACCTTCACCTGGCCAGGGATCGGGAGCGAGCTCGCCGACTACATCGAGCTGCGCGACTACTCGGCCGTCCAGGGGATCATCACGCTGTTCGCCGTCGTCGTGGTCGTCATCAGCCTGGTCATCGACATCGTCAACGCGCTGATCGACCCGAGGGTGAAGTACTGACATGGCGATCATCAGGAGTCTTCTCGCACCCATCCGCCAGACCTCTGGCATGGGTCGCTGGGTGCTGGTGGCCGGGTTGCTGATCACGGGCGTGTTCGTGGTGATGGCCGTCTTCGCGCCGTGGATCGCGCCGTACGGCTTCGCACAGGCACAGGACGAGTCCGGGCGGTCCTTCCCGAAGGTCGCACCGCCTGGGGGTGACCACCTGTTCGGGACCGACCGCGGCTTCTACGACGTGTTCTCCCGGGTGGTGTGGGGAGCCCGCACCGAGATCACCGTGGTAGTGCTGGCGGTCGTGGCGTCCCTGCTGGTGGGTGTGCTGCTGGGACTCGTGTCCGGATACATCGGCGGCTGGCTGGACCGCATCCTGGTGCTCGTGATGGACGCGCTCTACGCGTTCCCGTCGCTGCTGCTGGCGATCGTGTTCGCGTTCCTGCTCTCCGGGCTCCTGGGCGGCAGTGTCACCGCGGCGGCGCTGTCGCTGGTCCCGGTCTACATGCCGCAGTACTTCCGGGTTGTCCGCAACACCACGATCAGCGCCCGTGAGGCGACGTACGTCGAGGCTGCACGCGCGCTCGGCGCCCCCAAGAGGACGATCATCAGCCGGTACGTGTTCGGCAACGTCATCCAGAGTGTGCCGGTCATCGGCACACTGAACGCCGCGGACGCGATCTCGGTGCTGGCGGCCCTGGGCTTCCTCGGGCTGGGGATCCAGCCGACGGAGGCGGCCGAGTGGGGCTACGACCTCAGCCGGGCGCTCTCCGACGTGGCCGCCGACATCTGGTGGACCGGTCTGTTCCCCGGCCTGGCGATCGTCCTGCTCGTCACCGGCCTGACCCTGGTGGGCGAGGGTCTCAACGAGACCCTGAACCCGACGCTGCGCAAGCGTCGCCTGCGCAGGATCACCGCACCGCCACAGGCGGAGGCGCCGGCCGAGGAGGCCGTGCGATGACGGCCGCGCTCGACCCGGTTCTGTCGGTGCGTGACCTGCGCGTGTGGTACGGCAGCGAACGTGGTGCGGTGAAGGCCGTCGACGAGGTGACCTTCGACCTGCGGGCGGGGGAGACCCTCGGTCTGGTCGGGGAGTCGGGCTGCGGCAAGTCCACTCTCGGCCGCGGCCTGCTCGGTCTGCTACCGCGTGGCGCGTTCGTGGACGGAGATGTGAGCTTCAAAGGTCAGCCGATGCCGACCATCGGCAGCAAGGCGCAGCAGGCCATGCGCGGTGGCGAGCTCGGGATGATCTTCCAGGAGCCGATGACGCGCCTCAACCCGTTGATGCGCATCTCCGAACACTTCGAGGAGACGCTGCGCGCGCACGTACCCAAGATCACCCGCGACGAGGTCCGGCACCGCTCGCTCGAGGTGCTGCGGCTGATGGGCATCCCACCGACGCGATACCGGTCGTACCCGCACGAGTTCTCCGGTGGCATGCGACAGCGGCTGATGATCGCGCTCGCACTGGTCCTGCGCCCGGCGTTCGTGGTCGCCGACGAGCCCACGACAGCGCTCGACGTGCTGGTGGAGGCGCAGATCATCCGGATCCTGCACGACCTGCGGCGTGACTTCGACACCTCGCTGCTGCTGATCACGCACAACCTCGGCATCGTCGCTGAGGCGTGCGACAGGGTGGCGGTGATGTACGCCGGCAAGATCGTGGAGGTCGGTGACGCCGACCAAGTGTTCGCCGATCCCAAGCATCCGTACACCCAGGAGCTGCTGCGCTCGACGATCTCACTGTCCACCACCGGTCTGAACTTCATCCCCGGCGCGCCGCCTGACCTGGTGGACCCACCGACCGGCTGCCACTTCCATCCACGGTGCCCCAAGGCGATGCGGGTCTGTGTCGACAAGGAGCCGGTCGACCTGCGACTGCCGTCCGGGCAGCGCGTCCAGTGCTGGTTGCACGGGCCGGACGACCAGGTTCCGGACGGCGGCAGGGAGCCGCTGGAGCGGGAGGAGATCAGCGTT
>JBOHDD010000374.1:0-9441 GCA_050699155.1 Nocardioidaceae bacterium | reverse complement strand
CCGCCACACTCAGCCACAAGACTCTTGCCATGACGGCGGCGCGATATCCGCTGCGGCAGTGCACCCACACCGTGCCGGCAGGGATGCGATTTCCCTTCCCGAGAACGTGGAACGACTATCCCTTGGCGGCTCCCTCGACCATGCCGCGGATGAAGTGCCGCTGGGTGAAGAGGAAGACGAGTACGACGGGCAGCGCCACGAGCACGGCACCGGCAGCCAGCAGCGCCGTACCGGAGGTGTACTGCCCCTGGAAGCTCGACAGTCCCAGCGGCGCGGTGCGCAGGGACTCGTCGGTGATCATCACCAGCGGTAGCAGGAACTCGTTCCAGGTCCACATGAATACCAGCAGCACCATCGTCATCAAGGCGGGACGACCCATGGGTAGCAGGATCGACCAGAAGATCCGCGCATGGCCGGCGCCGTCCATCCGGGCGGCCTCGACCACGTCGCGCGAGCTGCTCCGGAAGTAGGCCCGCATCCAGAACGTGCCGAACGCCAGCGACTGCGCGACCTGCGGCATCACCAGGGACACGTAGGTGTCGGTGAGGTCCAGCGCCTTCAGGTCGTAGTACAACGGCACGACCACCGCCTCACTCGGGACCATCAGCCCGAGCAACAACAGATAAAAGAGCAGACCGGAGCCACGGAAGCGCATGGTGCCGAAGGCGTACCCGGCCAGTGAGGCAAGCGCCGCACTGATCACCACCACCGCGACCGAGACGATGACGCTGTTCTTCACGTACGTGCCGAAGTTCCCCCGGTCCCAGGCGGTGCCGAAGTTCTCGAAGTGCAGCCCACCGGTGGCACCGACCTGGTCTGGCCGCAGTGCGGTGGCGACCACGAGCACCATCGGGTACAGCGCGATGACGGCCGCCGCGCCCAGGATGAGGTAGCTGCCTATCCGTTCGGCCGTCGAGGTCACGTGCGCTCACCCTCGGCCCATCGGTTGACCAGCACCGTGATGGTGAGGATCACCGCCGTGAGAAGAAGGGCGATCGTCACGCCGTACCCGACCTTGCCCTCCTCCATCGACCAGCGGTAGACCTCGAAGGACGGCACCCGTGTGGCCCTGCCCGGCCCTCCGCTGGTCATGACGTACACCAGGTCGAAGGTGCGCAGAGCGGCTACGATCGTCAGCGTGAGCGCGACCGCCATCTCACCGCGCAACGCCGGCAGCCCGACGGCCAGGAACTGCCGCGCGGCACCGGCACCGTCCAGGGTCGCGGACTCGTACAGCTCGCGCGGCACCTTCGACAGCCCCGCAAGGAACAGCACCATGCACAACCCCGTACCGACCCAGGTGCCGACCATGCCCACCGCGGACAGTGCGAACGTCGGGTCACCGAGCCAGACCTGACGGAGTACGCCGAGACCCACGGCCGACAGGGCGTCGTTCAGGGCCCCGCCGGGCGCGTAGATGTCACGCCAGGCGATCCCGACCGCCACCATCGCCACCACCTGCGGCAGGAAGATCACCGTGCGGAAGAACCCGCCGGCGCGCAGACGCGCCCGTGCCATCACCGCCGCCAGCAGCATCCCGATGACGATCGGCAACGCGCTGAAGAAGACCAGCAACACGAGAGAGTGCACGAACGGAGCCAGCAGCTCAGGGTCGGTGAGCACGTCGCGGTAGTTGGCGAGCCCCACCCAGGTGCCCAGTGACAGGCCGTCCCACTCGTAGAACGAGAGCCAGAGAGCATGCAGCAACGGCCATGCCATGAAGCACGCGAACACGACCAGCGCAGGCGCAACGTACAGATAGGCCACGTACGGCCGCGGCTCCCCCGGCGCGCGGGAGGCGGTATCAACCACCGTTGCCCTGGACGAAGGACCCGTAGTCCTCCTGCAACGCGCCCAGGAAGTCCCGGACGCTCTGCTCACCGCCCATCAGCTCCTGGGTCTCCGTGGGCACCACGTCCGTGGCCTCAGGAGTCGCCCAGTCGAGGTACGGCACCAGCGCGTCCTCGGCATTGGCCGTCGCCCAGGCGTCGAACAGCTGGGCCTGGGTGCCGGACACCTGCTGCTCGGCGGTGTCCACGGCGGGAAGCCCGCCGGCGTCGGCGATCCTGGCCATGGCGTCCCCGGAGGTGATGAAGTCGAGGTAGGCCGCCGCCGCATCGGCGTCGTCGCTGGCGTCGGTGATGGCAAAGGGCAGGCCGGTGGAGCCGGTCACCGCAAGGTCACCGGTCTCGCCTACCGGCGGGAGCATGAAGCCGAGGTCCTCGCCGAGCCCTGCCTGGAGGTCGGCCAGCAGCCAGGTCCCGGAGATCAGGAAGACACCCTGACCCTCGACGAAGCTCTGCCACGAAGGGTCGTAGCCGAGCCCGTTGAAGCCGTTGGTGAAGTACCCGCGCTGCACCCACCGGTCCAGGGTCTGCGCGGCCTCGACGTTGGCGTCGCTGGTCCAGGAGGCGCCAGGCTGCCCGAAGCCGAGGCTGCGGATGTCGGCGCGCGGCACGAACTCGTTCTGCACGAAGCCCCACTCGTGGATGCCGGGCCACTGGTCGAGGTTGCCGAACTGGATGGGTATCTCACCGGCCTGCTGGGCCTTCTGCAGCGCGGTCTCGAACTCCTCGAGGGTGCTGGGCGGCTGGATGCCGAGGTGCTGCAGCTTGGCCCTGTTGTACCAGACGCCGACCAGCTCACCGGTGAGCGGAAGACCGTACAGGTTGCCCTCTCCGAAGGTCGCGCCGTCCTCGGTGTAGGAGGCCACGGACCGGATGCCGGGCGAGAACCGGTCGGTCCAGCCGTAGGTCTCGGCGTACCCGTCGAGCGACCGCAGCAGGCCGGCCTCGACGAACGCGCCCATGTCCGCGCGCGCGTTGTTGGCCTGCACCACGTCGGGTGCGTCATCGCCGCTGATCGCCAGCCGCACCTGCTTCTGCAGGTCACTGAACGAACGGGAGACCCGCTTGATCGTGACGTTCGGGTGCTTCGCCTCGAAGGCGGCGTTGAGCTCCTGCAGGGGTTTGTCCTGACCGCTGCGCACCTCCTGGTCCCAGACCGTGAGCGTGACCTTGCCCATCGAGGAGACGTCGGTCTCGACGTCGGCCGCGTCGGTCTCGGAGCTCCCGTTGCCCTGAGAGCCGGGCGCGCACGCCGCCGTACCCAGAGCGGCCACCGCGACCAGCGCCGCCATCGTCCTGAGTCTCCAGCTGGACATCATCGGGTCTCCTTCGGTCCTGCGTTGTTCGGGAGCGGCGTGGTCGGGAGCGGCGGCAGCTCACGCAGTCCGATCGTTGCCATGGCACGCGACACCGCGCGCGGCGTGCCGGGTGGGATCACGTCGTCGAGGAACGCGTAGTCGTTGCGTATCCGCGCACTCTTGCGGGCCTCGGTCCACCACATCGCGACCTCACCCCAACCCGGTGCGGCCATGGCGCCGCCGAAGTCGCGGACCGACAGGGCGGCACACAGGTTGGCGAACCGCAGCCGGTGCTGCAGGTTCCAGCTCCGCACAGTGCCGAGCATCAGCCCCGCCAGGAACACGTCACCGGCACCGGTGGGGTCGAGCACCTCCACGGGCACGCCCGGGGACCAGGCCGTCTCACCGGTGGTGTTGTCGGCGGCGAAGGCTCCGCCGCTGCCCGTCGTGACGACGGCCAGCGGCACCAGGTCGCGCAGGCTCTCCAGCGCGGCGCCCGCGCTGTCGGTGCGGGTGTAGGCCATCGCCTCGTCCGCATTCGGCACGAAGGCGTGTACGCCGTCCAGCTGCTCGCGCAACCGGTCGGTGTCCCATCCTCCGGTTGAGTCCCACCCGGCGTCGGCGAACACCAGCGTGCCCCGGGTGACCGCACGATCCAGCCAGACCGGACGCGGGGACCCGATGTCGAAGAAGGCCAGCTTCGACGGTGGCGACTGTGCGACCAGCTCCTCGAGCTCGACCGGAGGTGGGTGGCCGTGCGTGACCATGGCCCGGTCGTGGTCGAACGCGAGGGAGACCGTGACGGGGGAGTGCCAGCCCTCGAAGCGCCGCGAGCAGGTCAGGTCGATCCCTTCGCTGTCCTCGAGGGTCGACCAGCAGAAGTCGCCGTACACGTCGCCACCGAAGGCGGCCCCGAGCGAGGTGCGCAGGCCGAGGCGAGAGCACGCCACCGCAAGGTTCGCGACACCGCCGGGACTCGAACCCATGCCGTCGGTCCAGACCTCGTGCCCGCCACTCGGCGGGCTCAGCATGCCGGTGAACACAATGTCGAGGAACACCGTGCCGCTGAGGAAGATGTCGGTCTGCGGCTCGGGCGGCAGCGGCTCGTTGGTCGTGCTCACACGCCACCTCCTCAGCCGGGGTCTGACTCATTCTAGGGTGGTGCGGACAGGACCCCTGCAGGCACGAGGAAAGAGGCCCGCCGGTGCAGCTGACGATCCTGGGTGGTGGCGGTTTCCGTGTACCGCAGGTGTACCGCGCGCTGTGCGAGGACACCGGCCTCGGCGTCGACGACCTGGTGCTGTACGACGTGTCGCCGGCCCGGCTCGCCGTCATCAGCTCTGTGCTGGAGCACCTTGCCGGTACGGCCCACGGACGGACTCCCCGGCTGCGCACCACCACCGACCTCGAGACGGCTGTGCGGGGCGCCGACTTCGTCTTCTCCGCGATCCGCGTAGCCGGGTTGTCGGGCCGGGTCTGCGACGAGCGGGTGGCGCTCGCGCACGGGGTCATCGGGCAGGAGACCACCGGCGCCGGTGGGGTCTGCTTCGGGTTGCGCACCGCGCCCGAGGCACTGCGGGTTGCCGAGACCGTGGCGACGGAGGCGCCGCGAGCCTGGGTCATCAACTTCACCAACCCTGCCGGGATGGTGACCGAGGTGCTGCGATCGCGAATCGGTGACCGGGTGGTCGGCATCTGCGACTCCCCAGTCGGGCTCTTCCGCCGGGTGGCCCGCGCTCTCGAGGTCGACATGGCCGATGCGGAGTTCGACTACTCCGGGCTGAACCACCTCGGCTGGCTGCGCCGGGTGGTCGTACGCGGCGAAGACCGGCTGCCCGAGCTCCTCGCAGACGACGAGCTCCTGCAGCGCATCGAGGAGGGCCGGCTCTTCGGAGCACCATGGCTGCGGAGCCTGGGCACCCTGCCCAACGAGTACCTCTGGTATTGGTACTACCGCACCCGGGCACTGGATGCCGAGGTGTCCGCGGAGCAGACCCGGGGTGAGCTCCTGCAGGCGCAGCAGTCCGCGTTCTACGAGGAGGCCGGGGCACTCGATGCCGGTCCGGCGTACGAACGATGGGAACGGACTCGACGCAGCCGCGAGGAAACCTACATGGCCGACAGCCGCGAGGCCTCCGGCTCCGGCGAGCGTGACCCGTTCGACCTCGACGGCGGGGGGTACGACCGGGTGGCGCTGGCAGTGATGCGAGCCGTCAGTGCCGACGCCCCGGAGACCCTGGTGCTCAACGTGCCGAACAGGGGGACCCTGCCGTTCCTCGACGACGAGGCTGTCATCGAGGTGCCCTGCCGCATGGACGCGAACGGCCCGCGACCGCTGCCCGTCAGCCCGCTCGACCTGCACGCGCAGGGTCTGGTCACCAGCGTGAAGGCCGTCGAGCGCACCACCATCGAGGCTGCGGTCACCGGGTCACGCGCGCTGGCGGTGCATGCCCTCGCGCTGCACCCGCTGGTCGCCTCAGTCCCCATCGCCCGCGGCATCCTGGCCGACCAGCTCGCCACCCTGCCCGAGCTCGCCAACGCCCTGCCGCACGCCTGAACTCGCCTCAGGGTGCCAGGTCCCTCGCCACCCGTCCCAGCTCGGGCTGGTCGACGGACTCCCGCACGCACCTGGCGAAGAGCCACTGCCGCAGGCGCTTCGGGTCCAGCTCGAGCAGACCCGCCATGCGGCGGCAGAACCCCTCGGCGTCGGCGAGGAGGCGGCCGGGGAAGTTGAGCATGTGCTGCAGCGCGTCGTACGCCGGGTCTCCGACATAGGGCTTCGGGTCTATCACCAGCCAGGGTTCCCGGGTCGCCGCGAGTACGTTCTGCGCGTGCAGGTCGGTGCACAGCAGCAGCGTGGTCTCGGCCGTGCGCGACAGCTCCCGGAACAGCTCCATGCCCGCTCTGGCCAGGCCGGGATCGACGTGCAGTGCGTGCGCATGCGCGTACTTGTCGTCGAACTCATCCGCCCAGAGGTCGCACATCTGCCGCAGCGGGCGGAACGGATGGTGCACCGTCGGCACCACCCACAACCGGCGCAGCAGACCTGCGACGACGACATCCTGCTGCGGCGCCGGCAGGCGATCGGACAGCATCGTGCCCGGCTCGCAGGCCTCGAGCAGCATCGCCCTGGTCCCACCGACGACGAGCGTGTCGTGCAGCCGGACGGTTCCCTCGCCCTGCCAGGCCAGCAGACCCTCAGCCTCATGCAACGCCTCCTCCTGCGGCCACGCCACCTTCAGCACCAGCCGGTTGCCGCGAGTGTTGCCGGCGGGCGCCACCCAGGACGCCACGCCGGACTGGAACGGCCGACCGACGTCGAGCGACCAACGACGCGACAGGTCGTCGACCAGCTGCGGGAGGGCCGCCGGCCAGGAACGTCGCGCCTCGATGTTGTCGCTCATCAGCTCAGGCGAACACCACGCCGCCATCGACGATCACGACCTGCCCCGTGACGAACGCGCTGGCGTCACTGCAGAGGAACCGGACAGCGCCGACCAGGTCGCACGGATGCATCTGACGGCTGATCGCCCGGCGACCTGCCGCCTGGTCGAGGTAACCGCGGTCATTGAGAAGGTTGGTCGCCTCGTCGTCCACCAGACCCGGCGCGATCGCGTTCACCGTGATCCCCCGTGGGCCGAGCTCGCGAGCGGCAGCCCTCGTCAGCCCCTCCACAGCCGCCTTGGAGGCCACATAGTGCGCGAAGCCCGGCGATCCACCCCGCGCGGTCGTGGAGGAGATGTTGACGATATGGCCACCTCGCGCCTCCAGGGCAGGGACCGCCGCCTTGATCGACTGCCAGGTACCTCGAACGTTGACCGTCAGGACGTTATCCCACTCCGATGTGGTGATGTGCTCCAGCGCGGTCTTGCGGCCCAGGGCCTTGTAGACGGCGGCGCAGTTGACCAACGCGTCGATGCCACCGAACTCCGCCACCGTGGCCTCGACCATGCTGGTCAGCATCGCGTCGTCGGTCACGTCCACCCGATGGAACCTCGCCGCGGAAGCGTCGGCGTCCGGCTCTGCCAGGTCGGCGACGACCACGCTGGCGCCCGCGTCGACGAGATCCGAGGCGACTGCCGCCCCGATGCCCGTCGCCCCGCCGGTCACGACGACCACTCTGCCCATCATCGGTCGACCATTCCCTCCGACAGGTGCGCGATCAGCCGCTCAGCATCCACCGCGCTCAACGACTCGGCGTCGTTGGTGGAGACATCCACGGTTTGCATCCGCACCGCGTCCGACCGTGCCGGGACGGCGTCCCCTGGGGGAGACAACACCAGGATCAGGTCGACGACGCTCGCGTCGACGCCGGCCTGGCGTAGGACGTCGGTGTCACCCGAGAATCCCACCAGGGTTCGGGCCCCGACGGCCTCAGCCGCGGTGACCACGTAGTCGACGTCGTCGGCGAAGGACATCGCCCCACGCTCGACCGCATGCACCGTGCGCAGGTGTCGGAGCCGGAACGAGATCGGCGCCCACAAATCGTGGGTGCCGGGTGCCGGGGGCACCAGCAGCACGCTTGGCCCCTCACCGACGGACCAGATGGCAACCGCGCTCGCTGCCGGACGCGGAATGCGCAGCGACGGGTCCTCGGCGGTCCACCACGCGCCGGACGTCACCACCGACACGTCGTACGCCGGCGGCAGGCCGACTCGACCGTTCGACACGACCGTCCTCAGCCGCGTTCTGCGGCGATCATCTGCTGGATGATCCGACGGGCCCGCAACGGGCCGGCGTCGACCTTCATGTTCATCTCGATCGGGTAGTCCGGCTCGTAGGAGGAGATGACCTCCTCGATGGCCTCCGAGGCGGCCACGTCCTGACGGAATACCGACTCCATGCCGTGCTGCATGAGGTCGTCGACCTCGGGATCGGCGACTCTGTAGTTCCTGGTGTGGCACCAGAAGTAGTGGGTGCTGTTACGACGCTCAGGTGTGACGCAGTGAATGGCCTTCTGCTCGCACTTCCTGGAGTCGTCGTGATCCTCCGCAGGCTTGGCCGACACATGGGTGATGTGAAACCCCGGCGGGAAGTACTCCGCAACCTGTCCGCGGTCGATCCGACCCGAGAGCCCCATCGTCTTCGTGAAGAACGGCGGACAGTCGATGTCATGCATGTGCCGGTTCACCCGCACAACGTCTCCGTCGAAGTCAGTCGTGATCGGCGCCTCCGCGATCTTCTCCGTGCCGATGGACCCGGCGTGCAGGAACTCCAGGTGCGACAGGTCCAGCAGGTTCTCGTTCAACAGCTGGGCGCGCGCCCTCATGTGCAGGGTCCCTCGCACCGTGGCCCACCCCGGGTCCGTCAGCCAGTGGTGACCGGGCACCTTCTCCGCATCCGCGAGCTCCGGCTCCCCCATCCAGATCCACAACAGGCCCCAGCGCTCGAAGAGCGGGAAGCAGCGGACGCGACAGGCAGGCGGAACGTGATCCTGAGAGGGGATCCGCTGCCCACGACCCTCGCTGTCATAGAGGATCCCGTGATAGCCGCATTCGAGGAAGTCGCCCTTCAACCGGCCTTTGGACAGGGGCATCTGCCGATGGATGCATCGGTCGATGAGAGCCACCGGGCTGCCGTCGTCGCGCCGATACAGACACACGGGCTCGTCGAGAATCCAACGCGACAGCAGAGTGCGTCCGACCTCGCCGCTGTGCGCCGCGACGTACCATTGGTTGCGCGGAAATCCTTCCGGATACATGGAACGTCCTTTCTCGCAGGGGCGGGGTGACCCATCCCCAAGGGCCATTCTCTGCTATGCGGAAACGACTTCTGTGGATTCTATCGACTGCCCACGGACCGGCACAAGAGGATGTCTCGTCGTCGGCCGGACCGACGGGTGTCGCTGTCCACGAAGTGTCGGCAAACGGTACGCCGATCGGCCACCGCGGCGCCGTTGCCCACGAAGTGTCCGCAAACGACACACGGGCGACCCGACCGCGGACCCGCTCACACCAGTACTCCGGGCAACCAGGTGGCGATCCCCGGCTCCGCGATCATCACCGCGAGCACGGCTCCCTCGATCAGCAGGTACGGCCAGATGCCGCGGAAGATGTCGGCGAGGTCGAGCTCGGGCACCACGGACTTCATCGTGTACAGGTTGAGCCCGACCGGCGGGGTGATCACCGCCATCTCCAGGTTGACGACGAGCAGCACGCCCATCCACAGTGGGTCGAATCCCAGTCCGCTCATCGCCGGCACCAGGATCGGTGTCACCACGAGCAACAGGGACGCCGCGTCGACGAGACATCCCAGCAGCACGAGGATCAGCATCACGCCCACCATCACCAGGTAGG
>JBOHDD010000373.1:0-3372 GCA_050699155.1 Nocardioidaceae bacterium | reverse complement strand
CCAGCTCGATGTGACCCATCCGCTCACGACGGACCTTCGAGCGCGTCACCTCGACGCCGCAGCGCTCGCAGATGATGCCCTTGAAGCGCACCCGCTTGTACTTGCCGCAGTAGCACTCCCAGTCGCGAGTAGGCCCGAAGATCTTCTCGCAGAAGAGCCCGTCACGCTCCGGCTTGAGCGTGCGGTAGTTGATGGTCTCCGGCTTCTTGACCTCACCGTGTGACCACTGACGAATCTCGTCGGCAGTGGCCAGGCCGATGCGAAGCTCGTCGAAGAAGTTCACGTCCAGCACGACAGTTCCTTCTTGTTTCTGTTGTCGCCGATGGCTGATGCGATTGGGGTGTTCTGGAGGAGTGAGGACGATTCCCTCGGTCGGATCCTCACACCTCCTCGACACTGCTGGGCTCACGCCGTGACAGGTCGATGCCGAGCTCCTCAGCGGCACGGAAGACGTCCTCTTCGGTCTCCCGCATCTCCAGGGCGGTGCCGTCGCTGGAGAGCACCTCGACGTTCAGGCACAGCGACTGCATCTCCTTGACCAGAACCTTGAACGACTCCGGGATGCCCGGCTCGGGGATGTTCTCGCCCTTGACGATGGCCTCGTAGACCTTGACCCGGCCCACCACGTCGTCGGACTTGATGGTCAGCAGCTCCTGCAGGGCGTAGGCGGCGCCGTACGCCTCGAGCGCCCAGACCTCCATCTCGCCGAAGCGCTGGCCGCCGAACTGGGCCTTACCGCCCAGCGGCTGCTGGGTGATCATGGAGTACGGCCCGGTGGAGCGGGCGTGGATCTTGTCGTCGACCAGGTGGTGCAGCTTCAGGATGTACATGTAGCCGACCGCGACCTTGTCCGGGAACGGCTCGCCGGAGCGGCCGTCGAACAGCACCGCCTTGCCCTCCTCGCCGACCAGGCGCTCACCGTCCCGGTTGGGCTGGGTGGACCCGAGCAGCCCCTGGATCTCGTCCTCTCGGGCACCGTCGAACACCGGCGTGGCGACCTTGGTGTCGGCCCCGGCCTCGCCCATGCCGATGGAGTCCAGGCGCTTCTGCCACTCCTCGCCGAGCCCTTCGACCTTCCAGCCCTGCTTGGCGATCCACCCGAGGTGGATCTCCAGGACCTGGCCGACGTTCATCCGGCCGGGGACGCCGAGCGGGTTCAGTACGACGTCGACCGGGGTGCCGTCCTCCAGGAACGGCATGTCCTCCACGGGCAGGATCTTGGAGATCACGCCCTTGTTGCCGTGACGGCCGGCCAGCTTGTCTCCGTCGGAGATCTTGCGCTTCTGGGCGACGTACACCCGGACCAGCTGGTTGACGCCCGGCGGCAGTTCGTCGCCCTCCTCGCGGTCGAAGACGCGCACACCGATCACGGTGCCGCTCTCGCCGTGAGGCACCTTCAGGGAGGTGTCGCGGACCTCGCGGGCCTTCTCTCCGAAGATCGCCCGCAGCAGCCGTTCCTCCGGCGTCAGCTCGGTCTCACCCTTCGGGGTCACCTTGCCGACCAGGATGTCACCCGTGGTCACTTCGGCGCCGATGCGGATGATGCCGCGCTCGTCGAGGTCGGCAAGCATCTCGTCGGAGACGTTGGGGATGTCCCGGGTGATCTCCTCAGGCCCCAGCTTGGTGTCGCGGGCGTCGACCTCGTGCTCCTCGATGTGGATCGAGGTAAGGACGTCCTCCTGCACCAGGCGCTGGGACAGGATGATCGCGTCCTCGTAGTTGTGACCCTGCCACGGCATGAAGGCGACCAGAAGGTTGGTGCCCAGCGCCATCTCGCCGTTGTCGGTGCACGGCCCGTCCGCGATCGGCGTTCCGACCTCGAGCCGCTGCCCCTCGTCGACCAGCGGGCGCTGGTTGATGCACGTCGTCTGGTTCGACCGGCGGAACTTCGCCATCCGGTACGTCTGGTGCGTGCCGTCGTCGTTCATCACCTCGACGAAGTCGGCGCACACCTCGCTGACCACACCCGCCTTCTCCGCGACCATCACGTCGCCGGCGTCGACGGCGGCACGGAACTCCATGCCGGTGCCGACCAGGGGCGCCTGGCTCCTGATCAACGGGACGGCCTGGCGCTGCATGTTGGAGCCCATCAGCGCGCGGTTGGCGTCGTCGTGCTCGAGGAACGGGATCATGGCGGTCGCCACCGACACCATCTGGCGCGGTGAGACGTCCATGTAGTCGACCTCGTCACGCGGGATGAAGTCGACCTCGCCGTGGCGCTGCCGGACCAGCACCCGCTCCTCGGCGAACCCGCCCTTGTCGGTCAGGGGGGCGTTCGCCTGGGCGATGACGAAGCGGTCCTCCTCGTCTGCCGTGAGGTACTCGACCTGGTCGGTCACCTTGCCCTTGATGACCTTGCGGTACGGCGTCTCGACGAAGCCGAACGGGTTGACCCGGCCGTAGGTGGACAAGGAGCCGATGAGGCCGATGTTGGGGCCCTCAGGCGTCTCGATCGGGCACATCCGGCCGTAGTGCGACGGGTGGACGTCTCGGACCTCGAAGCCGGCCCGCTCACGAGACAGACCACCGGGGCCGAGTGCGGACAGGCGCCGCTTGTGGGTCAGCCCCGCGATCGGGTTGGTCTGGTCCATGAACTGGCTGAGCTGGGAGGTGCCGAAGAACTCCTTCAGCGCCGCGACCACCGGACGGATGTTGATCAGCGTCTGCGGAGTGATCGCCTCGACGTCCTGGGTCGTCATCCGCTCACGCACGACCCGCTCCATCCGGGCCAGGCCGGTGCGGAGCTGGTTCTGGATCAGCTCGCCGACCGTGCGCAGGCGCCGGTTGCCGAAGTGGTCGATGTCGTCGGACTCGACCACCAGCTCGCCGCGCGGCGAGTCGAGCTCGGTGCGACCGTCGTGCAGCGCGACGAGGAAGCGGATCGTGGAGATGATGTCGTCGATCGTCAGCACGGCGGTGTCGTGCTGCTCGTCGCGGCCCAGCTTCTTGTTGATCTTGTAGCGGCCGACCTTGGCCAGGTCGTAGCGCTTGCCGTTGAAGTAGTAGTTGTCCAGCAGCGCCTGCGCGGCCTCGCGCGTCGGCGGCTCGCCCGGGCGCAGCTTGCGGTAGATGTCCAGCAGCGCGTCGTCCTGCCCGGAGGTGTGGTCCTTCTCCAGGGTGAGGCGGATCGACTCGTACTCGCCGAACTCCTCGAGGATCTGCGCGTCGGTCCAGCCGAGCGCCTTGAGCAGCACGGTGACGTTCTGCTTGCGCTTGCGGTCCAGCCGGACGCCCACCATGTCGCGCTTGTCGACCTCGAACTCCAGCCACGCGCCGCGCGACGGGATGACCTTACAGGCGAACACGTCTCGCCCGGTCGCCTTGTCGATGGCCGCGTCGAAGTACACACCAGGCGAGCGGACGAGCTGGGAC
>JBOHDD010000372.1:0-4957 GCA_050699155.1 Nocardioidaceae bacterium | reverse complement strand
TCCAGGCCAACCACCGGGGCAGCACCTGGGCTCCGTCGCGGTCCACACCGCGGCGGATGCGCTCCTCCCTGTCGGCCTCGACCCACACCAGCATCGACCTCACGTCGTCCAACGCCGCCGAGCCCGAGCCGACCCCCTCGAGGAGCAGCATCGCCGGCACGGGTACGTCGACCCGGTCCGCGAGTCGCTCGGCGTACCAGTCGTAGCGCTGGTACCGGCCTGGGCTGCCCGAGGCCAGCGGCTCGACCAGCTGCGAGCGGAGCCGGGTGTGCACCTCGTCGAAGTCGGTGTCCCAGCCGAGGTAGACGTCGTCCATGTGCACCACCGCGACACCGTCCAGGCGGTTGGCCAGCTCGGCGGCCAGCGCGTCGGCCAGGCAGGTCTTGCCCGATCCCGCAGGCCCGTCGACACAGACCAGCCGGGTCTGGCCGAGGCGCGCCGGTGTGGCGGCGAGGGTGTCGGCGAGCTGCCGCAGCGGAAGGACGGACGACGGGGACATCACCGGGCAGAGTAGCCGCCTCGTAGCGTGTCCTCATGAGTGTCATCCCCGATCCCGGCTTTGCCGGCGACGATGGTGCCGTGTCGCCGGAGCTGGCGGCGGCGTTGGAACGGGTCGCTGGTGGCGCGCCACTGGAGGTCGCCGTGGCGGCGGTCTGCGCCACCCGGCTGCTGGTGCCGGTGGTGGCGCTCGCCGGGGACGGCCACAGGAGCGGCGCCGACATGGCAGCGGTGCTGCTCACCGGTCGTGACGGTCGCCGTGCCCTGCTGGCGTTCAGCGGCATGGCCTCGCTGCGGGCGTGGGACGCGGCCGCGCGTCCGGTTCCCGTCACCGCGTCTCGAGCCGCGCAGGCGGCCCTGGCCGAGGGGGCCGCCGCACTGGTCGTCGACGTCGCCGGTCCCGTCCAGGTGCCGGTCGAGGGCGCTGCGCTTCGCCGGGTCGCGGACGGGCAGCGGCTGCTGGACACCCCGGACGGGTGGGCGTGGACCGCCAGGCTTCATCAGGACGGCAGCACCGGCCCGGTGTAGCGCTCGCCCGGCGCCTCCCCGGGTGGGTCAGGGTGCGGCGATGCCTCCCGGAACGCCAGCTGCAGCGATCGCAGCCCGTCTCGCAACGGCGCCGCATGGTGATGACCGAGCCGTGGGGCCCCCGCCACGACGATCCCCGCGAGGGAGTCGATCAGCGTGCGGGCCTCGTCCAGGTCGCGGTGTTCAGGCAGGTCCTCGGCCAGTCCCACGTGCACCGCGGCCGCGCTCATCAGGTGCAGCGCGGCGGTGGAGACCACCTCCACCGCGGGGACGTCGGCGAGGTCGCGGCTGGACGGTCCGGTGGTCGACTCGGTCATGGGCGTAGCCTGGCACGCCCGCGGATGTGCGGCCCCTGGGCTCACCCTGATACCCTGGTCCGCGAGACCGGTCCCTCCCGCGCAGGCGCGCGCCGAGGGACCCACAAGCGGAGTCCCACTCCCACCCGCATCGACCACGGCACCGTCCGCCGGTCGTCGGGTCAGGTCGCGGGGCGTCCCTTTCGCGGATGCCTCGTGGACGTTGTGCACGGCAAGGCCGTGCAGGGGCAGAGGGCTTCCGTTCGTGCCGATGCGGAGGCCCTCCTTCGTGTCATGGGTCGCTAACCGCATCAAACAGGAGGACCCATTAGCACAGAGCTGCGCGTGAACGACCGGATCCGCGTTCCGGAAGTGCGGCTTGTCGGTCCCAACGGCGAGCAGGTCGGCATCGTCCGCATCGACGACGCCCTTCGGCTGGCGCAGGAGGCGGACCTCGACCTCGTCGAGGTGGCCCCCACGGCCAGGCCCCCGGTCTGCAAGCTCATGGACTACGGCAAGTACAAGTACGAAACCGCCCAGAAGGCCCGTGAGTCGCGGCGCAACCAGGTCAACACGGTCATCAAGAAGATGAAGCTCCGACCGAAGATCGACCAGCATGACTACGAGACCAAGAAGGGTCACGTCGTCCGCTTCCTCAAGCAGGGTGACAAGGTCAAGATCACGATCATGTTCCGGGGCCGTGAGCAGCATCGCCCCGAGCTGGGGTTCCGGTTGCTGCAGAGGCTCGCCGAGGACGTCACCGAGCTCGGCTTCGTCGAGGCGGCGCCCAAGCAGGACGGCCGCAACATGACGATGGTGCTCGGTCCGACCAAGAAGAAGTCAGAGGCGCGCGCAGAGGTGAGGGCCGAGAAGGCACGCGTGGCGGCCGAGCGCGAGGCCGACCGCGAGGCCGAGCGAGTCGAGCGGTCCCACGAGGCGCAGGCCCACACCGGGGTCAAGAAGGAGCGCCGCCGCTCGGAGAACCTCGACCCCGACATGTGACCTCGGAGCACTCGCAGGAGTGCACCCCCGGACCGACCGAGCACCACACGAGACCAAGAGAAGGCGAAGACGAGATGCCCAAGATGAAGTCGCACTCCGGTGCACGCAAGCGCTTCAAGATGACCGGGTCGGGCAGGCTGCGGCGGCAGAAGGCCAACCGGCGCCACTACCTGGAGCACAAGCCGTCGACGCTGACCCGCCGGCTCGAAGGGACGGAGAACGTCTCCAAGGCCGACACCAAGAAGGTCAAGAAGCTACTGGGCAAGTAGACCGCCCGCCCTGACACGACAAGCGACAAGGAGTACGACACGTGGCACGCGTCAAGAGGGCCGTCAATGCCCAGAAGAAGCGCCGGGTGACCCTGGACCGCGCCTCCGGATACCGCGGGCAGCGTTCCCGCCTGTACCGCAAGGCCAAGGAGCAGGTCACCCACTCGTTCGTCTACAGCTACCGCGACCGCCGCGCGCGCAAGGGCGACTTCCGTCGGCTCTGGATCACCCGGATCAACGCCGCCGCGCGTCAGAACGGCATGACCTACAACCGGTTCATCCAGGGTCTGCGTGCGGCGGGGGTCGAGGTCGACCGCAAGGTGCTGGCCGACCTCGCCGTCAACGACGCCGCAGCGTTCGCCAGCCTGGTCGAGGTCGCCAAGGCCAACGTGCCGGCACAGTCGGGCAGCGGCGCGGTCGCCTGAGCAAGCAACGGCCGGGGCCCACGGGACGACAACGACCACGATGACCGAGCAGGGGCGGCCGCTCGGCCAGCACAGCGCACGGGTCAAGGCCGCCCGACGGCTGGCCAAACGCAGCCTGCGTTCTCGTGAGCGGCTCTTTCTGGCCGAGGGGCCGCAGGCGGTCCGGGAGGCGATCCGGCGGCCGGGCACGGTCGTCGAGGTGTTCAGCACGCAGGATTGCGCGGCCCGGCATCCCGAGCTGGCCGGACAGGCCCGCGAGCAAGGGCTTCCCTGGCACCACGTCGGCTCCGAGGTCCTGGCGTCCATCGCACAGACCGTGACCCCTCAGGGAGTGGTGGCGGTCTGTCATTTCGTGGACCGGCCACTCGACGTGAGCCTGGCCGGGAGCCCGAGGCTGGTGGCCCTGTGCGCAAGCGTGCGCGACCCCGGGAACGCGGGCACCGTGATCCGCTGCGCCGATGCCGCCGGGGCCGACTCGGTGCTGCTCACCGGGTCCTCGGTGGACCCCTACAACGGCAAGTGCGTCCGCGCGAGCGCGGGCAGCCTGTTCCACCTGCCCGTCACCACCGGCGTCGCGGTGGCCGTGGCGGTGGAAGCCGCCCGGGCGGCCGGGCTCGTCGTGGTCGCGACCGACGGCGCCGGCGAGACCGACCTGCACGAGGCCGAGGCGGTCGGCCGCCTCGGTGGTCCGACCGCGTGGATCTTCGGCAACGAGGCCTGGGGCCTGCCGCCGGAGGTTGCTGCCCTGGCGGACGCGGTCCTGCGGGTGCCGATGTTCGGCGGCGCCGAGAGCCTGAACCTCGCGACCGCAGCGGCGGTCTGCCTGTACACGTCGGCGCGCGCCCAACGGCGGCCCGAAGGTTGCCGGGTGGTGGCCCCGTGACGTTAGATTCGTACCCGTGACCGCCGCGTACGACGATCTGCCCGACGGAGTGGTGATCGCGGACGCCGACGCGGTCGTCACGCTGGTCAACCCGGCCGCGGAACGGCTTCTCGGCTCGAGCGCCGCAGAGCTCGTCGGCAGCCCGGTCGCGAAGAGCCTCGGCCTGCGTGACGAGGAGGGCCGCGAGTGGTGGTCCTGCGTCCGGCCGTACGACGGTCTGCAGACTCGGACACGCCTGGTCGAGACCAGCTGGTACGCCCCCCTCGGCAACGAGGTGCTGGTGACCGCGCGGCTGGTGCGCGAACGCTCCTGCGGGCCGGTCACCCGTCTGGTGCTGCTGATGCGCGACGCCGGTGTCCGCCGGCGTGCGGACCGCTCGCGGTCGGACCTGGTCGCGACGGTGGCGCACGAGCTGCGCTCGCCGCTGACCGGGGTCAAGGGGTTCACCTCCACCCTGCTGGCAAAGTGGGAGCGGTTCACCGACCAGCAGCGGCGCCTGATGCTGGAGACCGTCGACGCCGACGCCGACCGGCTCACCCGCCTGATCGGTGAGCTGCTGGACGTGGCCCGCATCGACTCCGGTCGGCTTCAGCTCCGTCGCCAGCCCGTCGACGTCGTCGTGGAGGTCGAGCGGATCCTTTCCCGATACGCCGGGAGCGACGGTCAGCAGATCCACCTCCGCGCGTCCTCGGTGCCCGAGCTCTGGGTCGACCCGGACAAGCTGGCGCAGGTGGTGATCAACCTGCTCGACAACGCCGTACGCCATGGCGACGGCGAGGTGGTGATCGGCATCGCCCGAAGCGCCGACCGGGACGTCGACCTCTGGGTGGAGGACGAGGGCCAGGGCATACCGGAGGACCTGCGCGAGCGGGTGTTCGCGAAGTTCTGGCGCCACGGTGAGCGCACCGGCACCGGTCTGGGGCTGTTCATCGTCCGTGGGCTCGTCGAGGCACACGGTGGCTCGGTCAGGGTGGAGTCGGCGGAGTCCGGCGGAGCCCGGCTGCGGATCAGCCTGCCGGTCGGCCAGCCGGCCGCACTGGACTAACCGGTTCGCGC
>JBOHDD010000371.1:0-11138 GCA_050699155.1 Nocardioidaceae bacterium | reverse complement strand
GGCTGCCGCGGGAGGCCGTGGTGACCGGTCTCGCGTCGTTCCTGCCCGACACGGAGCACAACCCGGGAAGGCTGAACCTCTACTCGCTGGGGGAGGTTACGGTGGTCGTCGACCTCGCGCACAACGTGGCCGGGCTGGGAGCCCTGCTGGAGGCCATGCAGGGTGTACGTCGCCCCGGTGGGCGTCTGCTGCTGGGTCTCGGCACGGCCGGCGACCGTGCCGAGGAGATCGTGGTCGCGCTCGGTGAGCTGGCCGCGCGCACCGCGGATGCGCTGGCGGTCGTGCACCGCGGTGGACTAGAGGCCCTGGTCGCGCAGGCGGAGCCCGGCGACGTGGTCGCGGTGATGTGCCAGCAGGACGGTGCCACCGTCGACAGGTGGCTGCGTGGGCGGGGCGCCACGGTGGACGACCCCGGAACCGTGTGCCGCAAGGTGTACGCCGCCCGGCAGCCCTGACCCGCCGCGGGCCGGCGGCAGAGGTGCAGGCTGGGTGGCAGCCGGGTGCGGCAGACTGTCGGCACGCGTTTCGGACGGAGCGGTCGGAGTGGAGAGGTGATGCGCGAAGGCACGGTTCCCGCGCTGATCATCGCCGCGGCGGTGATCGCGTTCGTCGCGTACGTCTCCTTCGAGGGGAGCTCACACGCCGTCGACTTCGCTGTCACCGGCTCCGATGCGAGCATCGTCGGTGCGGACGACCCCACGGTGGGGCCCGGATGGCGACAGCCGGCACAACCCGGCCCGGTGATGCTCGTCGGCATCGCGTGGCAGGCCGAGGAGTCGATACCGGGTGGGTCGTACACCGCGCTGGTGACAACACCGCCGGGCTGGAGACATCTCGGATGCCGTCCCGAGTGCGAATGGGTGGCCGAGGACGAGCTGACCAAGTTCGCAAGATCGCTGCCGAGGTCGACATACCGTCTCGGTGCCTCGTTCGACGCGGAGGAGTCCGGAAACGTCACGTTGGGGTTCCGGCCGCCGCGCGGGACACGTACGGCGCCGAGGACGTTCGTGCCGACGGCGTGGCTGGTGCAGACCAACGGCGACGACATACTGGGAATCGACCAGATCCCGCTGACCTGAGACGAGGAGTGCGGATGTCCGAACGCCGGCGGCTGATGCTGATGCGCCATGCCAAGGCGGAGAAGGAGGCGCCCACCGACGAGGCGCGCGCGCTGTCGGCGCGCGGGCGTCGTGACGCCTGGGCCGCCGGTGTGTTGCTGGCCGACCGTGGTGACCTTCCCTCCCTTGCGCTGGTGTCGACGGCGCAGCGGACACGCGACACCTGGGAGGCGGTCAGTGCGGAGATGGGCGGCGACTGTGAGGTCTGGTTCGACCGCGCACTGTACGACAGCGGGCCCAAGGCCGTCGTGGAGCTGCTCGCCGCCGTGGATCCGACGGTGCCCGCGGTGATGGTGATCGGGCACAACCCGACGATGTCGGTCGTCGCGGCGGCGCTGACCGACGGGCTGGCCGATCCCGGCCTGGAGCAGGCAGTGGCGGACGGGCTCTCCACCGCCGCCGTCGCGGCGTTCGACGTACCGGTGCAGTGGTCCGATCTCAACGCGGGCCAGCTGCGGATCACGGACCTCGACGTGCCGCGCGGCTGACCCGTCAGACCGGCGGGGCAGGCGTGGCGTACCCCGCCTCCGCGTCTGCGGCCTCGATCTCCTCCCGGCTGATCCCGAGCAGGTAGGCGATGGTGTCGAGGTAGGGAACACTCACCGACGTGTCCGCAGCCTCACGCACGACGGGCTTGGCGTTGAACGCGACGCCGAGACCGGCGGCGGCCAGCATGTCGAGGTCGTTGGCACCGTCCCCGATCGCGACCGTGTGGCTCAGGGCGATCCCCGAGTCGGCGGCGAAGTTCCGCAGCGCGACGGCTTTGCCGGCCCGGTCGACCACCGGTCCCAGGATCCGCCCGGTGAGCCGGCCCTCGACCACCTCCAGCTCGTTGGCCCGTGCGTAGTCGATGCCGAGGTCGGCGGCGATGCGGTCGGTGACCTGGCTGAAGCCCCCGCTCACGATCGCGAACCGGTACCCCAGCCGCTTGAGGGTGCGCACCAACGTGCGTGCGCCAGGCGCGAGCTGCAGTGCCTCGTAGACGGTGTCCAGAGCGGCCGCCTCGAGCCCGGCCAGTGTGGCGACACGTTCGCGCAGGGAGTCGGCGAAGTCGAGCTCGCCGCTCATCGCGCGCTCGGTGATCTCGGCGACCTTCACCGCGGCTCCCGCGTGCGAGGCCAGCATCTCGATCACCTCGCCCTGCACGAGGGTGGAGTCGACGTCCATCACGATCAGCTTCCGACCGTGACGGATGAAACCGGCCGGCTGGACCGCCACGTCGACGTGCTGGTTGGCCGCCTCGGTGGACAGCAGCGTGCGGAGCAGGTCGGGCTCGGCGCCGGAGACGTGCAGCTCGATCGCGGTGACGGGATAGCGGGCCATCCGCACGATGCGGTCGATGTTGGCCCCGGTGTCGGCGATCCTGCCGGCGATCGCGGAGACGGCGGCCGGGCGGAGTGGCGAGCCGAGGACGGTCACCAGGCTGCGGCCCTCGCGACGGGGACGGTTGTCGCCGGTGCCACGCTCGACGTCGATGTCCATGTCGAGGTCGGCGCCGAGCTGCTCCAGGGACCGCCGCAGCCCGTCCTCGTTGCGGGGTGCGGTGACGAGTACGCCCAGCACCAGACGTCGCCGCAGGACCACCTGCTCGATGTCGAGCACCTCGACGCCGAACGCGGCCAGTGCGGTGAAGAGCGCCGACGTGACGCCCGGACGGTCCTTGCCGACGACGGTCACCAGCAGGGTGGGGATCGCATCAGGCACGGAGGTCACGCTACCGAGGTATCGGTGTCGAGCAGGCGGCGGCCAGGCCACGGCGGGCGGCCACATCCAGGGGACGCAACGCCGCGGTGCGCTGGTCCGCCTCGTACGCCGTGACGGCAGCCCCGTCGGTCCTGCGGGCCACCTCCACGATCGCAAGGCACCGGCAGGCGGTCGACGCCAGTGCGACCGCGCGGGCGTCGGTGCCCGGCGGGAGGTCGGGTCCACCCCCGACCCGCAGGTTGAGCAGTGCGTCTGCAGCGTCCGGACTCCAGCGCGCGACGTCGAGGGACGCCAGGGCGTCGGCGGTGTCGCGCAGAGCCGTGCGCAGGACCCGGTCGGCCTCGGCGACGTCCCATGCCCCGGGACTGTCGGCGCGGCGTACCCGCCAGAAGACCCCGGAGCCGACCACGCTCGGCACCAGACCGAGTCCGGCACCACCGAGCAGGACCGCTTCACCCGCGTCGACGGCCTCGAGGTTGAACTCCGCGGGACCGGCCAGGCCGACCGGGTCGCCGGCCGTCGGCAGCGCGAGGTGCACGTGGTCGGCCCCGCGTCCGCGCAGCGCGCCGAGGGCGAGCGCGAGCGGGGTCGCGTCGGTGCCGTCGTCGACCCCCACGACATGGTGGGCCGCGTCGGAGGCGGTGATCGCGTCCAGCGCGTCGTCGAGGCTGACGCGGGACGTGGCGTACGCCGCGAACCAGCAGGCGAACCGTGCGCCGGGGGACAGGTCGGTCACCTGCCAAGCCTAAGAGCGGCCCGAGGCAACTGGCAGACGAGGGAGCCCGGTGCCGTAAGTTGTGCGAGAACGTAGTCCCTGCGACCCCGAGCCGGGAGAGTGATGACGGGCGTTATCGAGCTCGCCGAGGTCACCGTCGTGCGCGGTGGGCAGGCGCTGCTGGACGGCATCACCTGGACCGTCGAGGAGGACGAACGCTGGGTCGTGATCGGGCCCAACGGTGCGGGCAAGACGACGCTGCTCCAGGTCGTCGGCGCCCAGATGCATCCGACGCGAGGGGTCGCCGGGATTCTCGACGAGGTGCTCGGCGCGAGTGACGTCTTCGAGCTGCGCCCGCGCATCGGGCTCACCAGCGCTGCACTCGCCGAGCGCATCCCCAGGTCGGAGACGGTGCGCGACGTCGTGGTCTCCGCGTCGTACGCCGTGATCGGCCGGTGGCGTGAGAGGTACGACGAACTCGACCACGAGCGCGCGTCGGCGTTGCTGGAAGAGGTCGGCGTGGGACATCTGGCCGACCGGACGTTCGGCACCCTCAGCGAGGGAGAACGCAAGCGCGTGCAGATCGCGCGCGCGCTGATGGCCGACCCCGAGCTGCTGCTTCTCGACGAGCCGGCGGCCGGTCTCGACCTCGGCGGTCGTGAGGACCTGGTGGATACGCTGTCGGTGCTCGCCAACGAGGAGACCTCGCCCACCACCGTCCTGGTGTCCCACCACGTCGAGGAGATCCCTCCCGGCTTCACCCACGTGATCATGCTGCGGGATGGGGCCGTGGTGGCGCAGGGCCCGATCGAGTCGACACTGGGAGAGGAGAACCTCTCCGAGACGTTCGGGATGCCCTTGGTGCTGGAGCAGAACGACGGTCGCTGGCACGCGCGCCGCCGCGTTCCCGCCCACCGGGTCTGAAGCAACCCCTTCTACTGGGTCCGTCAGATAGGGTCGTGTCATGGAGTGGTTGGGGGAGAACGCCTGGGTTGCATGGTTCGGCGGAGCCACGCTGCTGGCGGTCGCCGAGCTGCTGAGCATGGACTTCGTCCTGCTGATGCTGGGCTTCGGTCTTGCCGGGGGCGGTGCCGCCGACCTGGTGGGCGCGTCACTTCCGCTGCAGATCCTGGTTGCCGTCGTGGTGGCGATGGGCACCCTCGTCTTCGTCCGCCCGTCAGTGGTACGCCGGTTGCACGGCGGACCCGAGCTCACGACCGGGCACGCGGCGCTCGTCGGGCGACAGGCGGTGGTCACCGAGGAGGTGACCGCGCACGCCGGTCTGGTGAAGCTGGCGGGTGAGATCTGGACCGCGCGTCCGTTTGACGACACCATGGTGATCCCACCCGGTGCCACCGTGGACGTGTTCGAGATCAACGGCGCGACCGCTGTGGTCTACCCGGCCGACCCGGTGGCCTGAGCGAGCGATCCGACAACGGGCGCTCGCACTGGGCGCCACAACGAGAGATGGAGGGGCTGTGGGGAACATCGCCGTCCTGGTGCCGCTGGTGCTGCTTGGCCTGCTGGTGGTCGTGACCCTGATGAAGGCTGTACGCATCGTCCCGCAGGCCCGGGCAGGTGTCGTCGAGCGCTTCGGGAAGTACCGCACGACCCTGCCCGCCGGTCTCAACGTGGTCACACCGTATGTCGATCGGGTGCGCTACATGATCGACCTGCGCGAGCAGGTGGTGTCGTTCCCGCCGCAGCCGGTCATCACCGAGGACAACCTGGTGGTCTCGATCGACACGGTGATCTACTTCCAGGTCACCAACCCGGTGGACGCGACGTACGAGATCGCCAACTACATCCAGGCGATCGAGCAGCTGACGATGACGACGTTGCGCAACATCATCGGCGGCATGGACCTCGAGCAGACGCTGACCAGTCGTGAGGAGATCAACAGGGCCCTGCGAGGCGTGCTCGACGAGGCCACCGGCAAGTGGGGCATCCGCGTCAACCGCGTCGAGCTCAAGGGCATCGACCCGCCGCCGTCGATCAAGGACTCGATGGAGAAGCAGATGCGGGCCGACCGCGACAAGCGTGCCGTGATCCTCACCGCCGAGGGCAACCGTCAGTCGGCGATCCTCACCGCCGAGGGCAACAAGCAGGCCGCGATCCTGTCGGCCGAGGGTGACAGCGAGTCGCAGATCCTGCGCGCCCAGGCCGAGCGCGAGTCGCAGATCCTGCGTGCCCAAGGTGAGGGTCAGGCGATCCAGACGGTCTTCCAGGCGATCCACGACGGCTCACCGGACCAGTCTCTGCTGGCCTACCAGTACCTGCAGATGCTGCCGCGCATCGCCGAGGGCGACGCCAACAAGGTCTGGATCGTTCCCAGCGAGATCGGCAAGGCCCTCGAGGGTCTGGGGTCCACCATCGGCTCGATCCAGGGGATCCCCGACGAGACCGACGGCCCGCGGACCCGCGTCAGCCTCGGGGAGCCACCGGCCGAGCGGGTGACCAGGGCACCGGCCGCGACGGCGGGCACCCTCGCCTCCGCGCACGACGCAGTCGCCGAGGCCATCGCCTCGGCGGAGGCGGCAGCCCGCGGCAAGAGCGCGCCGAGCCCCCGGTCGCGCAAGGACGGGCCCGAGGCGTCGGCGGAGCCCGATGCAGAACTGCCGGACGAGACTGCGCCTACACTGCTGCCCGGTGACGACGACGAGGAGCCACCTACGCGGTGAGCTGGCTCGAGGCCATCGCGGTGCTCGGCGCCGGGGTGGCCGCCGGCACCATGAACGCCGTCGTGGGGTCGGGGACGTTGATCACGTTCCCGACCCTGCTGGCACTCGGCTACCCCCCGGTGCTGGCCAACGTGTCCAACACGGTGGGCCTGGTGCCCGGGTCGGTGTCCGGCGCGTTCGGCTACCGCCGCGAGCTCCGTGGACAGCTGCCACGGCTGCTGCGGCTCGGTGCCGCATCGCTTGTCGGCGGCCTCCTCGGCGGAGTCCTCCTGCTCGCCCTCCCGGCGACCGTGTTCGGCACGGTCGTGCCCGCCCTGATCGCGCTCGGCTGCGTCCTGGTCGCGATCCAGCCGTGGGTCTCCGCCAAGGTGGCCAAGCCGCACGACGCGCCTGCACACGGGTCCGCATGGGTGTGGCTGCTGGTGTTCCTGGTCGGCGTGTACGGCGGCTACTTCGGGGCCGCACAGGGTGTCCTGCTGATCGCGATCATGGGCATCGGTCTGGACGAGACCCTGCAGCGGATCAACGCAGCGAGGAATGTGCTGGCGCTGACCGCCAATGCGGTCTCCGCGATGTTGTTCGTCGTCGCGGCCGAGGTGGACTGGCTGGTGGCGTCGCTGATCGCCGGTGGCGCCGTCATCGGAGGCCAGGTCGGTGCCACGGTCGGGCGACGGCTGCCCCCGGTCGTGCTGCGCGTCGCGATCATCGGGGTCGGTCTGGTCGCGCTCTGGCAGCTCCTGTAGCAGACGCGGTCAGTGGACCAGCTCGGTCGTGAGCCAGTCACCCAGCTCCCGGGCGCTGAGGTCGACCAGCGACGGCCAGTCGAGTGCGCGTTCGTCTGCCTCGTCGCTCACATGCTTGACCAGACGAACGGGAACACCGCGTCGCCGGCAGGCGTAGACGACGGCGTAGCCCTCCATGTCCACCAGGTGGGCCCGTGCCGCGAGTCCTTCCCGTGTCTCGGCGTCGGTGACGAAGACGTCTCCGGTGGCCAGCACCGTCCCGTCACCGCCAGGCACCGACAGAGCCTCCTGCGGGTCGTACCCGAGAGAACGCACCAGGTCGGCGCTGATGTCGTGGTTGATCACCGTGCTCGGGGTGTAGATGCCCGAGAGACCCGCACGCAGCGCTCCGGCAGTCCCGATGTTGACCACCGTCAGACCGTCGGTCGCCGAGGTCACCAGGGCCTCGGCCGTTGCCGCCGCCGCGGCGGTCTTGCCCAGCCCGGTGACGACGACGGGCAGACCCTCGGGCACGTGCGCGGCCTCGGCGCGGGTCGCACTCACCACCAGCCAGCGGTGCTCGGACACGGCGGTCACACTATCCCGCGAGCCCGTCGATCACCTCCGCGCCGGGCAGGTCGGCGAGCGCCGCTCCCGGCAGGACCAGCTTGGACCCGCGGATGCCGCTGCCGATGACCACCTGCGGGGTCGCGACGACCTGCGCGTCGACCAGCACAAGCCAGCCCGCGGGCAGCCCCACCGGGGTGATCCCGCCGTACTCCATCCCCGTTGCCTCGGTCGCGAAGTCCGTGGACGCGAAGGACGCCTTGCGCGCCTGCAGGTGCCGACGAACGACGCCGTTGACATCGGCTCGTGTATGTGCTAGCACGACGCAGGCGGCGTGACGCTGCTCGCCGCCGCGACGTCCCGTCACGATCACGCAGTTGGCCGACACCTCCATGGGGACGTCGTATGCCTCGGAGAGCGAGGCGGTGTCGGCAAGCTCGGGGTCGATGGCGGCGACCTCGGCATCGGACACGATGCCGTCGGCCACGGCCTGCGCCACCGCCGGGGCGAGCAGGTCGGGCCGGTCCTTGGCGGGGGTGGTCTGGAGACGTCCGATCATGCCCCCATTGTGCTGACGGCTAGGCTGCGCCGCGCATCGGGAGGTGGTCAGGTGTCATCGGTGAAGGGCTCACTGCTGGTCGCCGGCACGACGTCGGATGCCGGCAAGAGCGTGCTGACAGCAGGCCTGTGCAGGTGGCTGCACAGGCGCGGTGTGCGGGTGGCGCCGTACAAGGCCCAGAACATGTCCAACAACTCCATGGTCACCGCCGACGGAGCCGAGATCGGCCGGGCCCAGTGGGTGCAGGCGCTCGCGGCCGGGGTGGAGCCCGAGGCCGCGATGAACCCCGTGCTGCTCAAGCCGGGCAGTGACCGCCGCAGCCACGTGGTCGTGATGGGGCAGCCCTTCGGTGAGCTCGAGGCCGCGTCGTTCGCGGGTTCCCGGGCCCCCCTGGTCGAGGCCGCGCACGCGGCGTACGACGACCTGGCGGCGCGACACGACGTGGTCGTCTGCGAGGGGGCCGGCAGCCCCGCGGAGATCAACCTGCGTGCGCACGACTACGTCAACATGGGTCTGGCGCGCCATGCGGGGATGCCGACGGTCGTGGTCGGTGACATCGACCGGGGCGGGGTGTTCGCCGCGATGTTCGGTACGACGGCACTGCTCGACGCGAAGGACCAGGCACTGGTGTGCGGGTATGTCGTGAACAAGTTCCGCGGCGACCCGGGTCTGCTCGGTCCGGGGCTACGGATGTTGCAGACGGTCACGGGGCGTCCGGTGCTCGGAGTGCTGCCGTGGGTTCAGGGGGTCTGGATGGACTCAGAGGACGCCTTGGACGTGTCCGCCCGGGCGGAAGTGGTCGACGACGAGCCGGTGCTGCGGGTCGCCGTGGTGCGTCTCCCGCGGATCAGCAACTTCACCGACGTCGACGCGCTGGGAATCGAGCCGAACGTCGAGGTGCGCTTCGTCGACTCCGTCGCGGCCGTCGCGGACGCCGATGTCGTGGTGCTGCCCGGCACACGGGCCACGGTCGCCGACCTCGGGTGGCTGCGCGACCGGGGACTGGATGCGGCACTACGACGTCGAGCCGAGCGCGGCGCGCCGATCCTGGGCATCTGCGGTGGTTTCCAGATGCTCGGCGACCGGATCGACGACCGTGCGGGTGCGGAGTCGCAGTACCCGCAGCAGGAGGTGGGCCTCGGGCTGCTCGCGGCGTACACCGTCTTCGGAGATGAGAAGACTCTCGGACGTCCCAGTGGCCGGTGGCGGGGCACCCGCGTCACCGGGTACGCGATCCACCACGGCAGGGTCGAGGTGGACGGCGGCGAGCCGTTTTTGGACGGGTGTCGGCAGGGCGCCGTCTGGGGCACGTCGTGGCACGGCGCACTGGAGCACGACGACTTCCGTCGGGCGTGGCTCCGGGAGGTCGCGGCCCAGGCGGGACGGGACGACTTCGTCCCTCGTCCGGATACGTCGTTCGGTGGCCTGCGGGAGGCCAGGCTCGATGCGCTCGCGGACGCGGTCGAGGAGCACCTGGACACCGAGGCGCTGCTGTCCCTCGTCACTGACGGTGCGCCGGCGGATCTGCCCTTCGTACCCCCTGGTGCTGTCGGGGTCGACGCGACCACACTGTGACGTATCCGGTCTATGAAGGAGGTCGTGATGACGACTAAGACGTGGAACGTGCAGATCCTTCTCGGCGAGGACGAGGACACCACGCACGCAGATGCGGTGCTGGGCCTGCCGGGCAAGACCGAGGTTCGCGGTCAGGGGACCAGCAAGCGCAACCCCGACGACCCGTCGGTGCCGATGATCGGCGACGAGCTGGCGACGGCTCGGGCCCTGTCCGACCTGGCACACCAGCTCCTGCACGCCGCGGCGAGAGACATCGAGTCGTCGACCAAGACGTCCGCGAGCCCGCACCTCTGAGCGCGGGCTGCGGGGGAGTGTCGTCGAACGACGGCGAGCCGGGTGAGCCGACCGTACGGGTGGCGGGCTTCGACGAGCTGAGCCCTCGCACCGCGTACGGGATCTGGCGGCTCCGGGTCGACGTCTTCGTGGTGGAGCAGGAGTGCGCGTACGCCGAGCTCGACGGCAGGGACACCGACCCGGATACCCGGCACGTCTGGCTGGAGAACGCCGACGGCGCACCGGTGGCGTACCTCAGGATCCTCACCGAGACCGACGGTGGCCGCCGGATCGGCCGGGTCTGCACCGCCGCGGCCGTGCGCGGACGCGGTCTGGCCGGTGCACTGCTGGAGCGTGCACTGCAGGAGGTCGGACCGGACCGCTGCCTGCTGAGTGCACAGGCGCACCTTGCCGAGTGGTACTCGCGATGGGGGTTCGAGGTGACCGGCCCGGAGTTCCTCGACGACGACATCCCGCACCTGCCGATGGCTCTGACGACACCGGCGGAAGGACTCAGTCGGCCAGGTAGGCCGACAGCCAGCGGCTGATCTCGCCGTACGCCGTCTTGCGCACCCGAGGAGGTGACGCGAGGACGTCGTGTACGGCGCCGTCGACCCTGCTGATGGTGACGTGCGTGCCGAGGTTGTGGGACCAGCGCGCGATCTGGCGCACGTCGAGGACCACGTCGGTGCAGGTGACGTCGTCGCACCACTCCTGCGGGGTGGTGGATCGGCGGGAGCACAGCACCAGCACCGGTGCACCGACGTCGATGCCCCGGTGCACCTGCCGGTGGCCGCGGCGTACGGCGCGCAGCCATCCTGCCCGCACCGGGAAGCTGGTCCGAGGCTTCCATGCGAGGTCGAAGTCCCACTCACCGCGGAAGTCGCGGTGCAGGCTCTCGCAGTACAACGCGCTGACGTTGCGCGGCACTATCTGGTACGGCCGACGCAGGCCGATCCGGTCGATCGCCTGCGTGCCCGCCGTGCGGAGCAGCAGCGACCCCTGTAGGTCCAACCAGGGGCTGTTCAGCACGACCGCGTCGACGGTCCGTGCGCCCTGGCGGCGACGGGCGTCGGCCCACAACGGGCCGACCAGTCCTCCGGTGGAGTGCCCGCTCAGCACGACGATGCGGTGGCCGTCCCGCTGCCGGATGCGTGCCATCGCTGCATCGAGCTCGGCGTCGTACTCCGTAAGGTCACGGCAGAAGTTGGGGGTTTGGTGGGG
>JBOHDD010000370.1:0-5512 GCA_050699155.1 Nocardioidaceae bacterium | reverse complement strand
TGGTCAGCGCCGGCGCCGGCCTGGCCATGACCGGGCTGCGGCCCATCGTGCACACGTTCAACGCGTTCCTGGTGGAGCGTGCGTTCGAACAGGTCAAGCTGGACTTCTCCCACCAGGATGTCGGCGGTGTGCTGGTCGGTGTCGGCGGGTCTTACGACTGGCCGGCAGGCGGGCGGACCCACATGGGGCCGGGCGACGTCGCCCTGCTGGACACTCTCCCGGACTGGACGATCCACGTGCCGGGCCACGCCGACGAGGCCGAGCTGCTGTTGCGGCACGCGGCAGCGGGGACCGGCCGGCACTACCTGCGGCTGACCGGCCACAGCAACGACATGACCCGCCCGGTCGGATCTGGCCGACTCCACGTCGTACGCCGGGGCGCGCGCGCAACCGTGATCGCGGTCGGGCCGGTGCTCGACGACGTACTATCTGCCACCCGCGAGCGTGATGTGACCGTCCTCTACGCGACCACGGTTCGGCCTTTCGACGCACCGACACTGCGGGCAGTGCTCAGCGGACCCGATGTCGTGCTGGTGGAGCCGTACCTCGCCGGCACCTCGACGCGGGTCGTCGCCGACGCACTGCACGACGTACCCCATCGGACGCTGGCCCTCGGCGTCGGTGACGAGTTGCGGCGCTACGGCCATCCGAAGGAGCACCAGCGGGAGCACGGGCTGGACGTGGCCGGTCTCCGGTCCTCGATCGACGCCTTCCTGGGCTGAGGAGGTCAGCGGAGGAGGAGGCGTACGGCGAGCTCCATCTCGCGAGCGACATCGCTGGCCGACGCACGGCCGGTCACCCACGCGACCAGGTTGGCCAGCCAGACGTCGCCGATGACGCGCGCGATCGCCGTCTCCTCCTCGGACGCCGGGCGCTCCTCCGTCCCATGCATGGCGCGGACGAACATGTTCTCCATCCGCAGAGCGACCGTGTGGACCTCGACCGCGACCGAGGCATCGGCGAACATGAACGCGCGCGTCATCGCCTCGGTGAGGTTGGGGTCCCGCTGCAGCGCTCGCGTGGTGCGCCCGAGCACGAAGAGGACCCGGTCGTACGCCGAGTCACCGGGGATGGTCATCCGGTCGAGCTTCGACTGAGCGCGGTCGAACTCCTGCTCGAGACCCGAGACCAGTAGATGGATCTTCGATGGGAAGTAGCGGTAGAGCGTGCCGAGCGCGACATCGGCCTGCACGGCGACGGCGCGCATCTGCACGGCGTCGAACCCGCCGCGGGAGGCCAGGGTGAGAGTGGCGTCGATGATGCGCCTGCGGCGGTCACGTTGCGCCGCGGAGCCCAGGTCCCGGTCGGTCAGGGCGCTGGTCTGATCTCCGCCGCCGGGCGCCCTCGGCTGCGCCATGTCGTCCCTCCACCATCGGCTGGCGACGCCATCGAGTGACCCCGGCCACGGCGAAACCTCACGTACTTCCTTACGCTAACATCTGCGAAGAGCGAAACAGGAACACGTTTCAGCGAAGCGGGAGGTGGGCGGTGCGGGTCGCTCTGCTGTCGTACCGGAGTAAGCCTCACTGCGGTGGGCAGGGCGTCTACATACGCCACCTCAGCCGGGAGCTCGCTGCCCTCGGCCACAAGGTCGAGGTGTTCTCTGGCCAACCGTACCCGGTGCTCGACCATGGCGTCATGTTGACGAAAGTCCCGAGTCTCGACCTCTACCGCGACCCCGACCCCTTTCGGACGCCACACCCGAGGGAGTTCCGTGACCTGGTCGACCTGCTCGAGCTCGGCACCATGTGGACGGCTGGGTTCCCGGAGCCCCTGACGTTCAGCATTCGTGTCGCGCGGCTGCTCCGCGACCGGATCGCCGACTTCGACATCGTGCACGACAACCAGTCCCTCGGCCTCGGTCTGCTCGGCCTGCCGAGGGCGGGCCTCCCCGTGGTCGCCACCGTTCATCACCCGATCACGTTCGACCGGCGGGTGGACGTCGCAGCCGCGAAGGGCATCCACCGCAAGCTGCTGACCCGACGCTGGTACGGCTTCCTGCGCATGCAGGGGTACGTCGCTCGCCGGCTCCCGCAGCTGATCACGGTGTCGCAGTCCTCGGCCGCGGACATCGCCGCAGACTTCGCGGTGGATCCCGGACGGGTGCGCAGCATCCCGCTCGGTGTGGATGCGGACACCTTCCGGCCACCTCGGCGGGACCGCATCCCCGGGCGGATCGTGGCGACGGCCAGCGCCGACACCCCCATGAAGGGGGTGCGCACCCTGCTCGAGGCGGTGGCCAAACTGCGCACAGACCGAGACGTCGAGCTGGTCCTGGTCAGCCGCCCGGTGCCCGGTGGACCCACCGAACGGCTGGTCGAGGAGCTCTCGATCGGCGACATCGTGCGCTTCGAGAGCGGCCTGTCGGACGCTCGGCTCGCCGAGCTGCTCGGTTCCGCAGAGGTCGCCTGTGTCCCGTCCCTGTACGAAGGGTTCTCGTTGCCCACGGTGGAGGCGATGGCATGCGGCACACCCCTCGTGGTGAGTCGCGCCGGCGCGATCCCGGAGGTTGTCGGTGCCGACGGTGTCTGCGCCGACCAGGTCCGCCCGGGCGACGCGGAGGAGCTCGCCGGAGCGTTGGCCGCGCTGCAGGCCGCCCCAGAGCGTCGGAGGGCGATGGGCGAGGCCGGGCGGGCGCGTGTCCTCGAGCGCTTCAGCTGGGCCTCCGTGGCACGTTCCACCGCGCAGTGCTACGCGGAGTACGTCGCCCCGCAGGCGATGCCCTCGCAGTGGACGGTCGAGAAGGGGAGACCCGGATGCTGACGGTGGACTTCGACAGGCTCGGGGTCCGTCCCGGCGAGCGGGTGCTCGACCTCGGGTGCGGCGGCGGCAGACACGCGTTCGAGCTGTACCGCCGTGGTGCACGTGTGGTCGCCCTGGACCTGGACGAGGCCGGGCTGAGCGCGGTAGGTGAGATGCTCACCGCGATGGGGCGCGAGGGCCAGGCACCCGCGGGTGCCGACGGGCTGACCGTCCACGCCGATGCCCTCGACCTGCCCTTCCCGGACGATCACTTCGACCATGTCGTCGCAGCCGAGATCCTCGAGCACGTGCCGGAGGACGAGCGGGTGATGGCCGAGATCGTCCGAGTCCTCCGTCCTGGCGGTAACGCTGCCGTCACCGTTCCGCGGTGGTGGCCCGAGCGGGTGTGCTGGGCGCTGTCCGACGCCTACCACGAGGTCGAGGGTGGCCACGTCCGGATCTACAAGGAGCGGGAGCTCGCGGCGCGTCTGACACGAGCAGGACTCGACCCCTTCTCTCGTCACCACGCCCACGGACTGCACTCGCCGTACTGGTGGATCCGCTGCGCGGTCGGTATGGACCGCGCGGACCACCCCATTCCCAGGCTCTACCACCGGCTGCTCGTGTGGGACCTGATGCGGCGGCCGTTGGCGACACGGACGGCCGAGAAGCTGCTCAACCCGCTGGTCGGCAAGAGCCTGGTGCTGTACCTCCGCAAGCCGGTCGTGGGGGCCGGACGTGCGGCGGCCTGACCTCCCAGAGCTCCCGGGGGTCATCGATGCCGGATCTCTCGCCGCGACCGCGGCCACCATCGCGGGCGTCCAGGAGCCGTCCGGGGCCATCGCGTGGTTCCCGGGCGGACACGTGGACACCTGGGACCACGTCGAGTGCGCCATGGCGCTGTCGGTATGCGGGCGCCGTGGCGAGGCCGAGCGGGCGTACCATTGGCTCTTCGCGACGCAGCGTGCCGACGGCTCCTGGCCGATCCGGGTCCGCGCGGGCCGCGTCGAGGATGCCGGCGCGGACGCCAACTTCACCGCCTATCCCGCCGTCGGCGTCTGGCACCACTGGCTGACCTTTCGGTCGGAGCGGTTCGTACGCCGCGCCTGGGAGCCCGTACGCCGCGCCCTCGACTTCGTCACGTCCCTGCAGGCAGCAGGCGGTGAGGTCTTCTGGGCACGCGGCGCCGGCGGTCAGGTCGCCGACACCGCGCTGCTCGCCGGTTGCGCGAGCATCCACCAGAGCCTGCGTTGCGGTCTTGCGTTGGCGGAGCTGGTCGGCGAGCCGCAGCCGGCGTGGGAGATGGCGCTCGGCCACGTGGGGCACGCGGTCAGGCACCACGGTGACGCGTTCGCGGACAACTCCCGGTACTCGATGGACTGGTACTACCCGGTCCTGGGTGGGGTGGTCCGCGGTGATGCCGCGCTCCGGCAGATCGCCGAACGGTGGGACGCGTTCGTGCTCCCGGACTGGGGGGTGCGCTGCGTCGCCGACCGGCCCTGGGTCACCGGCGCCGAGACCTGCGAGCTGGCGCTGTCGCTGCATGCCCTCGGGGAGGAGCGGGTCGCGCTGGACGTGCTCGCCTCGATGCAGCACCTCAGAGACCCCGATGGCTCCTACTGGACGGGTCACGTGGTCGCGGACGGGGTGCGCTGGCCCGAGGAGCGATCCACCTGGACCGCGGCCGCGGTCATCCTGGCGGCGGACGCACTGTCTGCTGCCAGCCCCGCCAGTGCGGTCTTCGTCGCCGCCGACCTCCCCACCGGCCCGGCCGTCGACCCGGACCGGTGCGGCTGCGGGGTCCTCACCGGACCGCAGCCCTGACCTCGCTCCGCCGGACGTCTCGAGACACGTTCTGCGAGGATGTGCTGCATGGCGGTCACTCCCCTCGCCGCAGGCACCCGTTGACACCCGTCCCGCAGCTCGAGACCGGGCGCCTGCTGATGCGGGGATGGAGGCAGGCCGACCGCGTGCTGTTCGCCGCGATGAACTCCGACCCGCGTGTGGTCGAGCACCTCGTCGGCCCGCTCACTCGCCAGGAGAGCGACGACCTCGTCGACCGCATCGGGCAGCGCTGGCGCGAGTTCGGCTACGGCCTCTGGGCAGTGGAGCGCAAGGACGTCGCTGGCTTCATCGGCTACGTCGGCCTGTGGCCGGCCACCTTCGACGCCCACTTCACACCGGCCGTCGAGGTCGGCTGGCGGCTCGACCCGGAGCACTGGGGGCATGGGTTGGCCACCGAGGCCGCTCGAGCGGCACTGTGCTTCGGCTTCAACGAGGTCGGGCTCGGCGAGATCGTGTCCTTCACCGCGGCCGCGAACGAACGCTCGTGGAGAGTGATGGAGCGGCTCGGCATGCGCTGGGACTCGCACGGCGACTTCGACCATCCGCACGTCCCGTACGGCCACTCGGCCCGTCGGCATGTGCTGTACCGGATCTCCCTGGGGATGTGGCACGCCAAGACCTGACTCCACCCAGAGGTCGCCGCCCTAGCGTGCGCTGAAGATCGAATCGCCCAGCACAGGTGCGTCGTCCCGCTCGACAGCGGTAGTGGTGGCGACCCAGTCGGACTCACGTCGCCATGCACGGGTCCGCAACGTCTCACCGGGGAAGACCACGCCCGCGAAACGGGTCGAGAAGCCGCTGACCCGTCCGACGTCCCCGCCCAGCAGCTCGTCCACGAGGGCCTTGCAGACGATGCCGTAGGAGCACAGCCCGTGCAGGATCGGCCTCGGGAACCCGGCCGCCTCGGCGAACAGGGGGTCGCTGT
>JBOHDD010000369.1:0-3007 GCA_050699155.1 Nocardioidaceae bacterium | reverse complement strand
GGTCTGGACTGCGGACTCGAAGGAACGTGTGGCCCGGTCGAGGTCGGCGTCGATCTTGGCCAGCCGTTCCTCCAGTTTTGCCCGCTCTGTCATGGCGTGAGGTTTACACGCCCGGCAGGCGGTATCCAAGTCGGCCCTCACTCAGTGGGAACACGTCGGCGCTGGTCTCATAGACGTACAGATGGTGATCGTGACTTTACCGTGTGTGGTTGTTGTGCCACGATGCGCCAGTTCGTTCTCTCGGGGTGAAGGCGCAAATAGATGATCGGTCAGCAAGCAGGTTGGAATGCGCCCGGTGTCACGCTCGGTGTGGAGCCGGTCGAGTCCCGTGGCGCCTCGGTGCCGGAGGCGCGGCGGGGGTATGACCTCCAGGCGGTCGCGAAGGTGATGCGGCACTACGAGGTCGAGCGGAGTGAGGCCGAGTCGGCCATGCGGTCTGCACAGCAACGGATCGCCGACCTCGAGGCCGAGGTCGACCGGCTGCGGGCACAGGCCGGCCGCTCAGGAGACTGAGCGGCGACGGTAGGAGGTCGAGGAACGCCGGTGACCCCGGCCGCCGTACCGTCAGGGCCGTCTGTACTCTGCATGCGTGGTACAGAAGGCACAGGACGTGGCGGCCCACGTGGCCGCGGAGGTCATCGCCGGGCGGATCGAGCCGGGTGACGTTGTTCCGGCCGTGCGGACGCTGGCCGGCCAGGCGGGTTGCTCCCCGGGTACGGCGGCACGCGCGCACACGATCCTGCGCGAGGCCGGCATCATCGGCGGTCCGGCGAGGTCGGCGGCTGTGGTCACGGCCGACGGCGTGGCGCGTGCGCTCGCGCTCGGCACCGAGGTGGGAGCGGTCCGGCTGTCCGGCAGTGACGACCCGGCACTCGACCTGCTGCTCTCGGCCGTCGGCTCGATGGTCGAGCGGGCGCCGGGCGGTCGGGGCAGCGTCGCCGGGCTGGGGCTGTTGGCACAGGGCGCGGTCGACGCCGCCGCAGTACACCTGCGCGACGCGGTGACCGGACGGTCCAACGACACCTTCGCCCGGCGGGTGCTCGGCGGTGACCCCGCCGTCCTGGTCCACCTGTGGAGCCGAGAGCAGGGCATCGTGGTGCCCAAGGGCAACCCGCGGGGCATCGGTGGTGTCGCCGACCTCACCGGTGCCAGCCTGGCGTGGCGACCGCACGGCACGGGCTCGCGGCTGCTGCTGAGCCGGCTGCTGCGCGACGCGCGCGTGCTGCCTGCATCCGAAGGTGAGGTGTGCGAGTCCCACCTCGGGGTCGCCGTCGCCGTGGCCACCGGCGCTGTCGACGCCGGGCTCGCGGTGCGGTCGGCGGCCACCGCGGTCGACGCCGACTTCGTGCCGGTCGAGTGGGAGGACTTCGAGCTGGCTGTGGGTCCGGAGTCGATGCGCGTGCTGTCGCCGGTCCTGGACGTGCTGGCCAGCACCACGGTGCACGGCCGCCTCTCGGCCCTGGACGGCTACGACCTGCGGCACAGCGGTGAGACGAGGGTGGCGGCATGAGGCGGATCTGGTGGGCGGTCGCGTGCTCGGCGCTGATGGTGACGGCGGGCTGCGGAGCAGCGGAGCCGCAGGCTGCCACCGGGCCTTCGGGTGACATGCTGCTGGCGACCACGACGAGCACGCAGGACTCGGGCCTTCTCGACGCGCTGGTCCCGTCTTTCGAGTCCGGCAGCGCCTGCACGGTCAAGACGGTCGCAGTCGGGTCGGGCGAGGCCATGGCGATGGGTGAGCAGGGCAACGCCGACGTGCTGTTGGTGCACTCACCAGACGACGAGCGGCAGTTCATGGCCGACGGGCACGGTGCGAGCCGGGCGGCGGTGATGCACAACGACTTCGTGCTGGTGGGCCCCGCCGGAGACCCCGCCGGGGTCGCCCGGGCCGGCAGCGCCGCCGAGGCACTGAGCCGGATCGCGCAGGAGCAGGCGCCGTTCGCCTCCCGTGCCGACGACTCCGGCACCCATTCCAAGGAGCTGGAGCTGTGGCAGCAGGCCGGGGTCGACCCACATGGGTCGTGGTACGTCGAGACCGGCCAGGGAATGGGTGAGACCCTCACGATCGCGAACCAGAAGCAGGCCTACACGCTCTCGGACCGCGGCACGTTCCTGGCCACCGGCGGACTGCAGTCCGAGATCGTCTTCGAGGGCTCCGCGGACCTGCTGAACTGGTACCACGTGATCGTGGTGGACCACGAAGGGACCAACGCCGGTTGTGCCCGCGAGTTCTCCGGCTGGCTTCGGGAGAAGCGCGTGCAGCAGCAGATCGGGCGCTTCGGTGTCGAGGAGTACGGCGAGCCGCTCTTCCACCCCGATGCTCTGCGCTGATGGTCGAACCGCTGTACGAGGTCCTGGCACGATCCGCACTCGTGTCCCTCTCGGCGACCCTTGTCGCGTCGCTGGTCGGGATCTCGCTCGGCACCGCGCTGGCGCTGTCGCGGTTGCCCGGGAGGCGGCTGCTCGCCGCCGTCGTGAACACCGGGATGGCGGTACCGACCGTGGTGGTCGGCCTGATGGTCGCCCTGCTGCTCTGGCGCAGCGGGCCGCTCGGTGACCTCGGCCTGATCTACACCCTGCGGGGGATGGTGATCGCCCAGGTGCTGATCGCGACCCCGTTGATCACCGGGATCACGATGGCCGCACTGCAGATGCTGCCGCCGGAGCTGCCGGACCAGCTGCGCGCCCTCGGCGCCAACCGCGTCCAGCTGGTGCTCCGGATGTGGATCGAGGCGAGGCTGCCGCTGCTGGCCGCCGCCATGGCTGGCTTCGGGCATGCGATCTCGGAGGTGGGCTCGGCCACCATCGTGGGGGGTAACATCCACGGCCACACGCAGGTGATGACCACCGCGATCGTGGAGTACGTCGGACGCGGGGACTTCGGAGTCGCGATCTTCTACGGTGTGGTCCTGCTCGGACTGGCGTTCGTGATCAACGGGCTGCTCGCCTCGGTCCAGCAAAGAGGAGCGTCGTGGGCGCGGAGCTGAGACTGCGCGACGTCCGGCAT
>JBOHDD010000368.1:0-2681 GCA_050699155.1 Nocardioidaceae bacterium | reverse complement strand
GACGACAACAGCGGGCCCGGCAGTGATGACGACTGACGGCGGGGGCGATGACTGCTGAGCCAACGCTCCGCCGCCGTCTGTCGACCCAGGCCCGCGCGGTCCGCACCCGGATCGCGGCCTGGGTGGTCGTCCTCACCGGGCTCGCCCTGCTCGGCGCGGGGCTGGCCGCGTACGTGGTGGAGGCCGACCGCGTGCAGACCCGGATCAACGAGGCGCTCGACCAGGAGCTGAGGGAGTTCAACAAGCTGCAGGCGGAGGGGATCGACCCCGCTACCGGCCGGCCGTTCAACAGCGCCAGGCGACTGCTGCGGGTGGCGCTGAGCCGGCAGGTCCCCGACGACAGCGAGACCATCGTCGCCTTCGTCGAGGGCCAGCCGGCCCTCATCGCCGCCGGAGCCAGGCCCGAGTACGTGGACTTCGAGCGGGACACCAGGTTCGTCCAGGCGGTGAACAACCTGCTTCCGCAGGGAGGTTCGCAGCGGCTGGAGACGGGGTACGGCGACGTGGTGATGGCGGTCAAGCCCGTCAACGACGCGACCACGCTCGGCGCGTACGTCCCCGTCTACTTCCCGGGGACCGAACGCGAGGAGTACGAAGCCGTCCTGGGCACCTACGCGTTCGTCGCCGGGATCGCCCTGCTGGCGGTGACCGCCGGGTCGTGGCTGGTGGCGGGGCGGTTGCTGCAGCCGGTGCGCCACCTGCGCTCCACCGCACAGGAGATCAGCGAGACCGACCTGAGCCGGCGGATCGAGACGACCGGCAACGACGACCTGACCGACCTGGGCAACACGTTCAACGCCATGCTCGACCGGCTCGAGCAGTCCTTCGAGCAACAACGCCGGTTCCTCGACGACGCCGGGCACGAGCTACGTACGCCGATCACCATCGTGCGCGGGAACCTGGAGCTGCTCGACCCCGAGAGTCGCACCGATGCGACCACGACACGAGACCTGGTGCTCGACGAGGTCGACCGGATGGCACGCCTCGTCGACGACCTGATGGTGCTGGCCAAGGCCGAGCGTCCCGACTTCGTCCAACCCGTGGAGACCGACATCGGCATCCTGACCGACGACGTACTCGACAAGGTGCGGGCCCTCGGTGACCGCGGATGGAAGCTGGACGAACGAGGCGAGGGAACCGTCTACGCCGACCCGCAGCGGGTGACCCAGGCCCTGCTGCAGCTGGCCAAGAACGCCGTACAGCACACCTACCCAGGTGACGTCATCGCCATCGGCAGTGCCTCAGGACCAGGGGGCGCGTGCTGGTGGGTGCGTGACACCGGTCCGGGCGTGACCCACGCCGACGCCGACCGGATCTTCGAGCGGTTCCAGCGGGGCCACCACGCCCGTGGCTCCGAGGGATCTGGTCTCGGGCTCTCGATCGTCCGGGCGATCGCACAGGCACATGGTGGCGAGGTCTATTTGGACTCCATCCCCGGCGAGGGAGCCACCTTCACCCTGGTGATCCCGCCGACAGAGCGAGCGGACCACGCGGAGGCCGTATGAACCGCATCCTCGTCGCCGAGGACGAGTCCAGGATCGCGTCGTTCGTCGAGAAGGGACTGCGTGCGAACGGCTTCACGCCCACCGTCGTCGAGGACGGCGTCTCCGCCCTCGGACATGCGCTCTCCGGGGACTTCGACCTCCTCGTGCTCGACATCGGCCTACCGGGGATGGACGGCTTCACCGTCCTGCGCAGGCTGCGTGAGGCACGCGGGAACATCCCGGTCATCATCCTCACCGCGCGCGACTCCGTCACCGACACCGTCGCGGGGCTCGAGGGCGGGGCCGACGACTACATGCCCAAGCCGTTCCGCTTCGACGAGCTGCTCGCCCGGGTTCGGCTGCGCCTCCGTAGCGACCGCGCCCCCGAGGTGACAGTGCTGCAGCAGGGTGGTCTGACGCTGGACCTGCGTACCCGCCGGGCCTCCGTGGACGGGAGGGTCGTCGACCTCTCCGCTCGTGAGTTCGCCCTCACCGAGGTCTTTCTGCGCAACCCCGGGCAGGTGCTCTCTCGGGAGCAGCTGCTCTCACACGTCTGGGGTTACGACTTCGACCCCACCTCGAACGTCGTCGACGTCTACGTGCGGTACCTACGGAAGAAGCTGGGCTCGCAGCGGATCCAGACCGTGCGGGGCATGGGCTACCGGCTGTCCACCGACTGAGGCAGGTTTCCGAGTCAGAGCTTTGGCTTGAAGCCTCCGAGCCGCGGCTTGGGGAGGGCGTCGACAAGGGGCTCGAGGTGGGCCGCCAGCTCGGCGGCGGTGGGTCGGTTGCCGGGGTCGTACTCGAGGCTGGCCATGATCGGTTTCACGACCTGCACCGGCACGGTGGGCGGCAGCTCGTACGGTGCGTTGACGAGCTGAGGGAACCTGTCGGCGACGGGGGCGTCGTCGTCGTGGTTGCCGTCGTCGAACGGCCGGTAGCTGGCCGCGGCCTCGAACAGGCTGGCGCCGAGCCCCCAGATGTCGGCGGCGTGGCCGGGTGCACCGACGCGGCCGGGGTCGGCCTGCTCCGGAGGCATGTAGGCGTCGGTGCCGATGACGTGGTTCAGTCGCTGTGCGGACTGCAGGGTGCGGGCGATGCTGAGGTCGATCAGCCGCGGCGGTGCACCCATGATGATGTTGCTCGGCTTGACGTCGAGGTGGACCACACCGCTGGACTGCAGGTAGTGCAGGGCAG
>JBOHDD010000367.1:0-2872 GCA_050699155.1 Nocardioidaceae bacterium | reverse complement strand
GCGAGGACGCCCTAGATCGTTCTCCGATCTGCGGCGCTCGGATATGGCCCGCGCGGGCCATTGCCGTGCGTGCATGGGCTGCGTCATTTGGGCATCGCGTCGATGATGGACCGGAACAGGCGGCTTCACCGGCTTTGTTCGAACATGTGCTGCTCCTAATTGCTTGGCGTGAGGCGATGAGCCAGCCAGGTCAGGGCGAGCGGGTAGCGGTACTCGATCGCGCCATGGCCGGCATCGAACAGCTCGAAATGCACCCGCTCGTCGGACACGCCGAGCCTCCGCAGGCCGTCGCGGAACGCGCCGGCGCCGATGTCGAGGTGCCACTCGTCGCGGGTGCCGCCGTCGATCCACGCCGCAGTGAGGTTGCGCAGTGCTTCGGCGTACTCCGCGCGCTCGAGCATCCGCACCGGGTCCCAGTCGAGCCATAGCTGCCAGGTGTCCTCGAGCAGCCTGCCTGTGTGCGTGTCGAACGGCAGGTGCACGGTGCCGTCGTTGTCTGCGGAGAAGCACGCAGCGACCCCGAGCACCATAAGCAGCTTCTGGTCGGCCTCCTTGGTGAAGGCGACCCGCGATCGGAAGTCCTCCCACCAGCGCCAGATGTCGCCGTCGTACTCGCGCAACGCACGCACCGAGTCGGCGAACTCCGGGATGTAGCAGTACTCGTACAGCGCATCGCCCGCATGCGTCGCCAGAGCGCCGAAGAGGTCTGGTCGCAACATGGGAGTGATCATGGCGCCGAAGCCCCCGCTGGACTTGCCCATGATCGCGCGGTGCTGCCGCTCGGGCAGGGTGGCATAGCCGTCGTCGACGAACGCCACGATCTCGTCACACAGGTAGGAGTGGTAGCGGCCGGTCCCCGGAGAGTCGACGAACTGGCTGCCGCCGTACCCGGTCCACGCGTCGACGTAGACCACGATCACGTCCGGCACCGCCGGGTCGGCCAGGACCGCATCGAAGAGCTCGGTCACCGGCTGCCGGAACGCCGGCCGGTTGCGCCACATCGCCAGGTGACCCGTGTAGCCCTGGATGGCGTAGACCACCGGGTAACCCCGGCTCTGGTCGTAGCCGGGCGGCAGGTGCACCCACAACGGTCGCACGTGCGGGTCACCAAGAGGGTTGTCGCGCAGCAGTTCGCTGGCGAACTCGTGTTCCTCGATCCGCCCTGACATCTCACCCGACCACGGCAACATGACGGCGACCCTAGCCCAGGGTCCGGCACGTGACTCTGGTCGCGCGGGTGCCGGCGCCTGGGATGGAAACGGGATGCATGGTCCGGCAGGCATGGCGCCCGCTTCGTCGACGGCGAGTTCGCGAGGATCGACAGCTTCCCGTTCGCCAGCGTCGAAGTCAGCCTGCCGGCGGTCAACCACCGCCTGCTGCACCTGGCCGAACGACTGCTGGACGACGACGACCTACGCATCTACTCGGCCGAGGCGTGGGCGAAGTACACGGGAGCCGCCGACTACGACCAGGCGCTCCACCGTGACTACCTCAACCACACCCTGCTGGCCCCCAGCGGATCCGCCGGGCACCTGCAAGTGGGGATGTTCGTCTATCTCGTCGACGTACCGGAGGGGCTTGGCCCTCCGCACATGCTTTCCGGCAACACACAGGAAAGCTCCCCGCCAAACAGGACTGGTACCGGTCGCGCAGCCCAGGCTCAGGCCAGCGTTACCTACCTGGCACCGACCGGGCGGTCCACCCGGTCGGCGAGCCGGCCTGAGCTGGCCGCGATCCGACGCAGCGCGGTCGCGAACATCCGCCGAGAACCCGCATTGGCGGAACGGGGGCGGCGTCGCTCGGGCCGGTCGGGCCTCACCGGCGCATCCGGCAGGGCCGACTGGGCCTGCTCTCGGGTCAACCGGACAGCGATCTCGGCAGCGATGGGAAGCATCTCGAGTCTCCTCCCGCTTTCCCGGTACTCCTACTAACACCAGTTATATATGTAACGGGTGTTGTCGTCAACACCTGCTAACCTGTTTGTCGGAGTCGTTGAGGGAGGTTGAGATGGCCGTCGAGGCATCGCCGGATGCCGGGCTCGTCCAGGAGTTCGCGAACACGCGCGACCTGCGCACCTTCGTCCCTCGCGGCCATCCGTATCGAGACGGCACCCGCGACGACCTCGGCTCGCCGGCAGCCGTTCATGGGTGGCTGACCGACCGCGGCCTTCTGCCCTACGACTTCGAGGTCAGCGAGTCCGACCATGCCCGCGTCCTCGACCTGCGCGCCAGGCTGCGTGCTGCACTCGACCGCACCCGGTACGTCGACCACGGCGAGGACGCGTCGCCATTCGCCGTACCACTCCAAGTCGAGCTCGACGCGCGCGACGGACCTCGCCTCACCTCCGCTGACAACGGCGTGAACCAGGCCGTCGGCGAGATCTGCGCCGCTGCCCTGCGAACGGCGCTCAGCGGCGAATGGTGGCGACTACGCACATGCGCCGCCGACGACTGCCGGTGGGTGTTCTACGACCAGTCCAAACCGGGAAGGGGGCGCTACTGCGCTCCCGACACCTGCGGCAACAGGGTCAAGACGCGCTCCTACAGACGACGCAGGAAAGACGGGGGCCCCGCTGATGACCGTGCTGGCCGAGCTCGACGACCGCCGGCCGGTCCCGCGTGAGGTCTGACCCGACCCCACAAGCCCCGGGAAGCGTCATTCTTCTCTGTGGACAAGGGTTCTGAGCACCTCAAACTGTCGGTGCCGGGTGCTTTGATGGAGTCATGTCGAGAGCACCGGTGCCCGTGGTCGACCAGGCACGACGCCTGGTCGAGTCCACCCGCCGGCTGCCCGCCGAGGATGCGGCCAAGGTGCTCGAGCAGGTGGTGGGGATGGCCCAGGCCGCCCAGGTCGAGATCCTGCGCGATGCCGA
>JBOHDD010000366.1:0-3766 GCA_050699155.1 Nocardioidaceae bacterium | reverse complement strand
GGCTCACGGTCGTGGTCACCGGCTCGCTGGACGGCTTCTCCCGTGACGAGGCCAAGGAGGTCATCCTCGCCCGCGGCGGCAAGGCCAGCGGGTCGGTGTCGAAGAAGACCGACTTCGTCGTCGCGGGGGAGTCACCGGGTTCGAAGTACGACAAGGCCGTCCAGCTCGGCGTACCCGTGCTCGACGAGGACGGCTTCCGCACGCTCCTCGACGACGGACCCGAGGCCGCCCGCGAGGTGGCCACAGCCGGGGACACCTGACGTCTCGCGGGCCTCTAGGATTGCCCGGTCACCCCCTACCGGACCGGAGCGAGCCCCGCATGGCTGAAGAGAACCAGGGAGGCACCCCCGCGATCACCCGCGAGGAGGTCGCGCATCTGGCGCGTCTCGCGCGCATCGACCTGACCGACGCCGAGCTGGACCACCTCGCACCCCAGCTGGCGGGCATCCTGGACGCGGTAGCGTCGGTCAGGGAGCTCGCCGCCGAGGACATCCCCCCGACCTCGCACGCGGTGCCGCTGACGAACGTCTTCCGCCCGGACGAGCTGCGCCCCGGCCTCACCGCCGAGGAGGCGCTCGCGGGCGCCCCGGAGGTCGAGGAGCAGCGCTTCAGGGTGCCGCGGATCCTCGGTGAGGAGGCCTGATGAGCGACCTGGTCCGGATGACGGCCGCCGAGCTCGCGGAGTCCCTGCAGCGCGGCGAGACCACGTCGGTCGAGATCACGCAGGCGCACCTGGACCGGATAGAGGCCGTCGACGGCGAGGTGCACGCGTTGCTCCATGTCGACGCCGAGGGTGCGCTCCGGTCCGCACGCGAGTCCGATGGCCGCCGTGTCGAGGGCAGGGTGGCCTCCGCGCTCGACGGCGTACCCATCGTGGTGAAGGACGTACTGGCGACGAAGGGGATGCCCACCACCTGCGGCTCGCGCATCCTCGAGGGCTGGGTCCCGCCGTACGACGCCACGGTGGTCGCGCGCCTGCGCGCTGCCGGACTGCCGATCCTCGGCAAGACGAACATGGACGAGTTCGCGATGGGCTCCTCGACCGAGCACTCCGCGTTCGGTCCGTCGCGCAACCCGTGGGACCTCGAACGCATCCCGGGCGGCTCCGGCGGCGGATCGTCGGCCGCGGTGGCGGCGTACGAGTCCCCCCTGGCCATCGGCACAGACACCGGAGGCTCCATCCGCCAGCCGGCCGCGGTGACCGGCACCATCGGGGTCAAGCCGACGTACGGCGGTGTCTCCCGGTACGGCCTGGTGGCGTTGGCCAGCAGCCTCGACCAGGCCGGCCCGTGCACGCGCAGCACGGTGGACGCCGCGCTGCTGCACGAGGTCATCGGTGGCCACGACCCGATGGACTCGACCTCCATCGACCAGCCCGTCCCGCCGCTGGTGGACGCCGCACGCAACGGTGACCTGCGCGGTCTGCGGGTCGGCGTGGCGAGGGAGCTGGGAGGTGAGGGTTATCAGCGGGGGGTCCGTGACCTCTTCGACGTGTCCGTCTCCACCATGGTCGACGCCGGTGCCGAGGTCGTCGAGGTCTCCTGCCCGAGCTTCGAGTACGGCCTGGGCGCCTACTACCTCATCCTTCCGAGCGAGGCCTCGAGCAACCTGGCGAAGTTCGACGCGATGCGTTACGGGCTTCGCGTGCTGCCGGACGGTGTGGACGACCCCAGCGCCGAGCAGGTGATGAACACCACGCGCGAGTCCGGGTTCGGCGCCGAGGTCAAGCGGCGGATCATCCTCGGCACCTACGCCCTCTCCAGCGGCTACTACGACGCCTACTACGGTCAGGCGCAGAAGGTACGCACGGTGATCTCGCGCGACTTCGCGGCCGCCTTCGAGCAGGTCGACGTACTTGTCTCTCCCACCGCGCCGACGACTGCCTTCAAGATCGGTGAGAAGCTCGACGACCCGCTGGCGATGTATCTCAACGACATTGCCACGATCCCCGCCAACCTCGCCGGTGTCCCCGGCATCTCGGTGCCGAACGGTCTCGCCGACGAGGACGGTCTGCCGTCCGGGCTGCAGATCCTGGCGCCGGCGATGGCCGACGACCGGCTCTACCGGGTGGGAGCCGCGGTCGAGGCGTTGCTGAACGCCTCCTGGGGTGGTGCGCTGTTGGCGAAGGCTCCGGAGCTAGGAGGACGGTCATGACCGCGGCCACGACACTGATGCCCTACGACGAGGCGGTCGCGACCTTCGACCCGGTGCTGGGTCTGGAGGTGCACGTCGAGCTGAACACCGCATCGAAGATGTTCTGCGGGTGCTCGACGCGGTTCGGGGCCGAACCGAACACCCAGGTCTGCCCGGTCTGCCTGGGTCTGCCGGGTGCCCTTCCGGTGCTGAACGCCGAGGCGGTGCGGGCGGCGATCCGGATCGGCCTGGCGCTGAACTGCTCGATCGCGCCGTGGTGCCGGTTCGCGCGGAAGAACTACTTCTACCCGGACATGCCGAAGAACTTCCAGACCTCGCAGTATGACGAGCCGATCGCGTTCGACGGCTGGACCGAGGTTGCTGTTGACACTGCGGACGGTGTCGAGAACTTCCGTGTTGGCATCGAGCGCGCGCACATGGAGGAGGACACCGGCAAGTCGCTGCACGTCGGCGGGGCCACCGGCCGGATCCACGGCGCCGACCACTCGTTGCTGGACTACAACCGGGCCGGTGTGCCGCTGATCGAGGTCGTGACCAAGCCGGTCGAGGGTGCAGCCGAGCGCGCGCCGCAGGTGGCCCGTGCGTACGTCGCCCATCTGCGGGAGATGCTGCTGGCGCTCGGAGTCTCCGACGTACGCATGGAGCAGGGGAACCTGCGCTGCGACGTCAACGTGTCGCTGCGCCCCGATGCGGCAGCCGAGTACGGCACGCGGTCGGAGACGAAGAACGTCAACTCGCTGCGCTCCGTCGAGCGCGCGGTGCGGTATGAGGTCTCTCGGCAGGGTGCGCTCCTGAGCGCCGGGGAGAAGGTGGTGCAGGAGACCCGGCACTGGCACGAGGACACCGGTGTGACCACGGCCGGCCGGAGCAAGGAGCAGGCCGAGGACTACCGCTACTTCCCGGAGCCCGACCTGGTGCCGATCGCGCCGACTCCGGAGTGGGTCGAGGAGCTGAGGGCGTCGCTGCCGGAGCCGCCGCGCGCGCACCGCGCGCGTCTGCAGCAGGAGTGGGGATTCTCCGACCTCGAGATGCGCGACACGGTCGGTGCGGGCGCGTTGACGCTGATCGAGCAGACGGTTGCCGCCGGCTGCGCTCCGCAGGCAGCCCGCAAGTGGTGGCTGTCCGAGCTCGCGCGCCGCGCCAACGAGCGTGGCGTGGAGCCGGGCGACCTGCCGGTGACTCCGCTGGCGGTGGCCGAGCTGCAGAAGCTCGTCGACGCCGGCCGGGTCAACGACAAGCTCGCACGCCAGGTCCTCGACGGGGTGCTGGCAGGTGAGGGCTCGCCCGAGGAGGTGGTGGCTGCCCGGGGCCTCGAGGTCGTCTCGGACGACTCTGCGCTCGGAGCAGCCGTCGACCGTGCGATCGAGGCGAATCCCGACGTGGCGGACAAGATCCGCGCGGGGAAGGTCGCGGCGGCCGGTGCCCTGATCGGCGCCGTGATGAAGGAGATGCGCGGCCAGGCCGACGCCGGGCGCGTCCGCGAGCTCATCCTCGAACGCCTCACCTGACCTGCCCCGCCCCGCACCGCCCGGCCCCGCACCGCCCCTCCCGGCGAGCGGGCAAACTTGCGCTCCGTCTCATTACCTGAGATCGGTGGGGTGGAGTCTCAGTA
>JBOHDD010000365.1:0-2201 GCA_050699155.1 Nocardioidaceae bacterium | reverse complement strand
ACGTGCTGCGCGCCTGGCGACAACGAACCGATGCGCGGAAGGGGTGGAGACCAGGCGCGGTCTCGGTGCTCACCGAACGTGCTGCCGGTCTCTGCGTCCTCCTCGGCGCCGCCGCACTCCTCCTGGCGACCCAGGCCCCGCCGGTGTCACCAGCTGCGATCGCCGCTGCCCTGGCCTGCCTTGCGTGGGTCGTCTCGCGGCCCTCACTGCGGCGACTGAGCCGGCGTGACCAGGTGGCCGTGTGGGCGTGGTCAGCGCTGGCTCTGGCGGCGCTGCTGGGCCTGACCGCGGTCGTGGCCGCCTCGCTCGGTATTGCTGCAGGCCCCGGTGTCCTCGTCGTCCTTGGCCTCGCGCTGCTTGCCGGCACGGCAGTACCTTTCAACCTGGGGGGGTGGGGCCCCCGGGAGGCAGCCGGCGCCCTCACGGCCGGCATGGTCGGGCTCTCCCCGGCGACCGGTGTCGCCTTCGCCGCCGGCTACGGGCTGCTCGCGATGGTGTCAGTGCTGCCCGGATTCCTGATACTGAGCATCCAGCGGCCAGACCACGCTGTCCGTCGTGTCGCCCGTCAGGTTGAGCTCGACACACACGTCGTCCCCGAGCAGGAAGCGCCGGGAGGGCGCCCGGAGGGCGTCCGCCAGACGGTCCCGACCCCGGAACCGCAGGCCGGGCACACCGTCACCCACCAGCAGCGGAGCGATGGTGACCAGGAGGCGGTCGAGGACATCAGCCTCCAGGAACCGCGAGACCGTCAAACCTCCCCCTTCGACCAGTACGCGCCCTAGCCCGCGTGCCGCGAGGGTGGCCAGCAGGTGCGCGGGTGGGAACCCTCGGTTCCCATCGGCGCGGGGCAGCTGAACCACCTCGACGTGCGGAGCGGGCACCGTAGGTGGTGGCATGTCGTCGGCGACGAGCCACAGGGTGGGGGCGTCGTCGACGACGAGCACGTGGGCATCGCGGGGCACCCGTGAATGGGGATCGAGCACCACCCGGACCGGGTTGGGGCCGGTGACCGCGCGCACCGTGAGTCGGCAGTCGTCGGCTGCGACGGTGCCTGCACCCACCACGACCGCATCCACCAGCGCTCGCAGGCGGTGTAGGTGCGTGCGATCGGCCGCACCTGTCACGAAGCAGGCGTCGCCGGTGCGGGACGCGATGAAACCGTCGAGACTCTGCCCGAGCTGCGCCAGGACGAGCTGTGGTCCGGCAGCGACCAGAGGGCCGTAACGCGTGGTCAGGTCGCCGACGACGGGGACGCGTCCGGAAAGCAGCTCGGACCACTCGTGGTCGGTCGTCACCGCATCATGGCCCATCCGCTCGTACTTGGTCCGCAGGTAGCCGAGGTTGTCGGGACGCGCCGGCACACGCAGGCCCGTGCGCGACACCTCGATACCCAGGGCGCGCAGTCCGGCCTCCTTGGCCGGGTTGGAAGACAGCAGGCGCACGGCCGAGACACCCAGGTGTGTGAGCATCGCCACCGCAGCGCTGTACTCGCGGGCGTCCACAGGCAGACCCAGTGCAACGTTGGCCTCGAGAGTGTCGAGTCCACCGTCCTGCAACGCGTAGGCCCGGAGCTTGTCCGACAGCCCGATCCCGCGTCCCTCGTGTCCGCGGATGTAGAGGATCGCGCCCCGCCCCTCCGCCGCGATCGCCGCCTTGGCCGCCTCGAGCTGGTCCCCGCAGTCGCACCGTCGTGAGCCAAGTGCGTCACCGGTCAGGCACTCTGAGTGCAGACGGACCAAGGGTGGGCCGGCGGCGACATCGTCGAGGTCTCCGAGGGCGAGGACGACGTGCTCGTCACCGGTGTGTTCATCGCGAAAGGCGTGCGCCACGAAGTCGGCATGACCGGTGGGGATGCGAGTCGTCGCCACGTGGGTCACCCGCGAAACAGGGCTGACATCCGCGACCACGAAGACACCTCCGCTCGCCTAGAACGATTCATGTCCAACTGTGCCCCAACCTGCCGGTCTCGCGCCGGAGAACCGCGCGGTAGGGGCCAGGCCTGGGCGCGAGGTCGGCGCTCGCGCCACGTGACTGTCCTTGCGATCCCGCCGCTGTCGTTCATGGTGCCTCCGTCTTCTCGGCGATGAACGCGAACTTCCGCACGCGTCCCTCCCGCAGCCAGTCGCTCCAGAGCCGATGGGCGGCCAGCAGCTCGTCGAGGGCGCGTCGTCCGACACATGCGGCAATTGCCGCATCTTCCG
>JBOHDD010000364.1:0-3224 GCA_050699155.1 Nocardioidaceae bacterium | reverse complement strand
TTCCAGGCCCCGCTGTCGCAGGTCGCCCGCCTCGCCGCCGCGCTGCAGGAGAAGAAGGCCGCCGAGTCCCCGGCTGCCGAGGCTCCCGCTGCGGCTGCCGACGACAGCGCTGCTGCTGACACCACCCCCGAGACCGAATCGCCTGCCGCCGACGCGGCGAGCGACGACTGACCCAGAAGGAGACAGACATGGCCAAGATTTCCAGCTCGGACCTGCTCGACGCGTTCAAGGAGATGACCCTCCTCGAGCTGTCCGAGTTCGTGAAGCAGTTCGAGGAGACCTTCGAGGTCACCGCTGCTGCCCCGGTCGCCGTCGCGGCTGCCGGCCCGGCCGCCGCCGCGGCCGAGGCGCCCGAGGAGCAGGACGAGTTCGACGTCGTCCTCGAGGGCGCCGGCGACAAGAAGATCCAGGTCATCAAGGAGGTCCGTGGTCTCACGAGTCTCGGTCTGAAGGAGGCCAAGGAGCTCGTCGAGGGCGCACCGAAGCCTGTCCTGGAGAAGGTCAACAAGGAGGCGGCGGAGAAGGCCAAGGAGGCCCTCGAGGCCGCCGGGGCCAGCGTCTCGGTGAAGTGACCGACTGCGCCGCGGCCTCGTAGCCGCCGTCACGGGTCGTGACCCAGGGGCGGCCATCCCACGTCGGGGTGGCCGCCCCTTGGCATAAGGCTCGCACCCGCGGGGAATCATCCGTTCGCTGGGTCACATGGGCTCGCAACGATGGTGAACCCGTGCGTAACTTAGGCACTCGCAACTCGTTGATCCAGTCAGGCTGCGGTCGGGTCGCTCCCGGCTGCCCGCCCGGTCGTGCATTGAGGGAGGCTGCCCTGTGGGCGTCGAGATCAAGGTCGAAGAGCTTTCGAAGTCCTTCGGCAGACAGCTCATCTGGGGTGATGTGTCGCTGACACTGCCCACGGGTGAGATCAGCGTCATGCTCGGACCCTCCGGAACCGGTAAGTCGGTCTTCCTCAAGACCCTCATCGGCCTGCTCAAGCCCGATCGCGGCAACATCATGATCGAGGGCCACAACATCGCCACCTGCCGCGAGCGGGAGCTGTACGAGGTGCGCAAGCTGTTCGGCGTCCTGTTCCAGGACGGCGCGATGTTCGGCTCGATGAACCTCTACGACAACGTCGCCTTCCCGCTGCGTGAGCACACCAGAAAGGCCGAGTCCGAGATCGACCGCATTGTGATGGAAAAGATGGACATGGTCGGTCTGATCGGTGCGGAGAAGAAGCTGCCGGGCGAGATCTCCGGCGGCATGCGCAAGCGTGCCGGCCTGGCGCGCGCACTCGTGCTCGACCCCGAGATCGTGTTGTTCGACGAGCCGGACTCCGGCCTGGACCCCGTGCGTACGTCGTACCTCAACCAGCTGATCGTCGACCTGAACGACCAGACCGAGGCGACGTTCCTGATCGTGACCCACGATGTGAACACCGCCCGCACCGTGCCCGACAACATCGGGCTGCTCTACCACAAGCACCTGGCCATGTTCGGGCCGCGCGAGCAGCTGCTGTCCTCCGAGGAGCCGGTCGTCCGGCAGTTCCTGAACGCCCAGCGGGTCGGCCCGATCGGGATGAGCGAGGAGAAGGACGCCGACGAGCTGGCCGCGGAGAAGGAGCAGGGCGCGGAGCTCCCGGCACTGCCCCCGATCCCGGTGCAGCTGGAGACCTCCGACGGGCGCCGCCGGTCGACCCAACGCGAGCCGGGTACGTGGTGCTACCAGAACGGCGTCACGCCGCCGCCCGGATCCTTCGGGCGTGACATGACCATGGCCCCGGAGGCGCACGCGTGAGCACACCCACGTTCACCGGGGGTAAGGTCACGGCGCCCTTGCGGGCCAGTGGCACCTTGTTCGCCTTCGGCCTGGACGTGTTCGTCGGCTTCTTCCGGCGGCCTTTCCAGGTGCGGGAGTTCCTCCAGCAGTCGTGGTTCGTCGCCTCGGTGACCATCATCCCGGCGGCGCTGGTCTCGATCCCGTTCGGCGCAGTGATCGCGCTGCAGGTCGGCGGGCTGATCAGCCAGTTCGGCGCTCAGTCCTTCACCGGTTCGGCGGCAGTTCTCGCGGTCATCCGCGAGGCCGGCCCGATCGCGACCGCGCTCCTGATCGCCGGTGCCGGTGGTTCGGCCATGGCCGCGGACCTCGGTGCCCGCAAGATCCGCGAGGAGCTCGACGCGATGCAGGTGCTGGGCATCGACCCGATCCAGCGCCTGGTCGTTCCCCGAGTGCTTGCCGCGATGCTGGTCGCAGTCTTCCTCAACGGCCTTGTCAGCGTGGTCGGGGTGGCGGGCGGCTATGTCTTCAACGTTGTCCTGCAGGACGGCACCCCGGGCGCCTACCTGGCGTCGTTCACCGCGCTGGCGCAGCTGCCCGACCTGTGGCAGGGCATGGCCAAGGCGGTGATGTTCGGGCTGATCGCGGCAATCGTCGCCTGCTACAAGGGCATGAACGCCAAGGGCGGACCGAAGGGCGTGGGTGACGCCGTCAACGAAGCGGTCGTCGTCACGTTCCTGCTGCTGTTCGTGGTCAACTTCGTGATGAGCGCGATCTACTTCCAGCTCGTCCCGCCGAAGGGGGGATGAGCGATGGCAGACGTGCGTGAGGTCTACCGCCGGCCCCTTGCCTCCCTGGACAACCTCGGTACCGAGCTGTCCTTCTACGTCCGGGCGTTCGCCTGGGCTCCACGGTCGGTCAGGCGCTACAAGAAGGAGATCCTGCGCCTGCTGGCCGAGGTGACCCTCGGGACGGGCGCACTCGCGGTCATCGGCGGGAGCGTGGGCGTCATCACCGCGCTGGCGTTCTTCACCGGGACCGAGGTCGGGCTGCAGGGCTACGCCGCGCTGAACCAGATCGGGACGGCGGCGTTCTCCGGGTTCGTGTCGGCGTACTTCAACACCCGGGAGATCTCGCCGCTGGTGGCCGGCATCGCACTCGCTGCCACCGTGGGCTGCGGCTTCACCGCCCAGCTCGGTTCGATGCGGATCAGCGAGGAGGTCGACGCGCTCGAGGTGATGGCGGTGCCATCACTCCCGTTCCTGGTCACGACCCGCGTGATCGCCGGTCTCGTCGCCGTGGTCCCGCTGTACGTCGTCGGCCTGCTGTCGTCGTACTTCGCGACTCGGCTGACGGTGACCACGTTCTTCGGCCAGAGCACCGGCACCTACGACCACTACTTCACGCTGTTCTTACCGTCGCAGGATGTGTTGTGGTCCTTCGGCAAGGTCCTCGTC
>JBOHDD010000363.1:0-4898 GCA_050699155.1 Nocardioidaceae bacterium | reverse complement strand
AGGTGTGGCTGAACGCCTGGTCGCGGTGCAGGCGGCCGCTGTCGATGCCGCCGGTGCCGGAGGCCGTGTGGTCGTGGCTGTCGTCGTTGAACCAGGTGACCGTGCCTCCGGGGGCGATCCGGACGTTTGCCGGCCGGAACTCGTTCTTGTTGTGGATCTCGACGGTCACCTTCGAGGGGAGGGCCGAGCCGCGGCCCTCCTCATCGCCGTCGCCCTCGTCGCGGTCGCGGTCCGCGTCGTCCTCGTCGCCGCTGGCCGTTGAAGCAGATGCGGCCAGGGTGCGGGCAGCGCCCTCGGCGCCGCCGGCGCCGCGCTCGACCATGACCATCCCGACGTACGACGGGTCCCGGCGGTCGCGGAGGTCCGAGTACATCACGTCGCCGGGGGACCTGAAGGTGTAGGACCACCGCTCGCCGGGTGCGAGGCTGCCGGAGTCCAGCTTGACCCCGCGGCCGCCCATGGCCCGCATCCGGTGCGCCTCGTCGTCCCTGTTGACCCAGGTCACCGTGGTGCCGGGGGAGACGCTCAGATGCTTGGTCGAGAGCTTGTCGGTGATCGCGATCGTCGGTCCGGCGGCCTGGCTCGGGAGAGCGGCGACCACCATCGAGGTGGCGACGACGCCTAGGGCCATCACGACGGAGACGACGAGCCGGAGCGTGTTGCTCGGGTCGGGCAGCACCGCGGTGAGCGTGACGGGACGAAGTCCGCGACGAGCAGAGATGATCGGGCCTTTCCGCGCCCCGCCTCGCGGTTCCCCGCCAGCCCCCGCGCGTGTCTCCCATGGACAACCGACCGAGGGGGCTTGCACAGCGTGATCGGTCGGTTGTTTGTTCTGTTACGCCCGAGATAACTCCGAACAGGATGTCCAGTTGGGCCGAGTCGGAAACATGGCAGGAACACATCTCGCTTCGCCCAGCACAGATCTGTCCAGGTTTGTCAACCACTGGGTGGGATGGCCGTGACCCAGATCACATCCGATGCCTCGCGATGAGAGCGCTGTGTGGGCGAGCGGTCGCAATGCGCCACCGGCCACGGTGACCTGCGCCGCCTCTTCGGCCGTCACGTGCAGTCACCGCCCAGGGTTGGGCCCGACGCCCCCTCGTGCGCTACGCGACGACGTCGCCGGGGGGGTCGAACGGCGTACGCGACCCGGGCCGTCCGTCACCGAGGTAGTCGGTCGGGATCGCGGGTTCTCCCCTCGACATCTGGTGTGCCACCAGGGGCAGCTCGTCGCGGGCCCGCAGGTGGCGCCGGCGGGCGGTCTCCAGCGGTTCGCGACCGACGACCTCGCCCGCACGCACCAGCGGCACCATCAGGTCCCGGTCGTCGCCGTCGTTCGGTGGGTGCTCGCCCACGCCGATGACCTCGACCTCCGCGACGCCCTCGGGGCTGAGCCGGCGCATGGCCCACTTGCGACCGCCGATGGAGATCTTGTCGATGCTCGTCTTGGCCACCGAGACCAGCGGGTCGTCCACGCGGTCACCTCCGCGGGCCACCAGCTTGTACACGAAGCCACAGGTGGGGTGGCCGCTCCCGGTTACCAGCGACGTCCCCACGCCGTACCCGTCGACCGGCGCGGCGGCCAGTGCAGCGATGGCGTGCTCGTCGAGGTCGCTGGTGACGATGATCCGGGTCTTCGTGGCACCGAGCTCGTCGAGCTGCCGGCGTACCTGACGCGCCAGCAGGGTGAGGTCGCCGGAGTCGATGCGTACGGCGCCCAGGTCGGGACCGGCGATCTCCACTCCCGCGGCCACCGCCTCGCGTACGTCGTAGGTGTCCACCAGCAGCGTGGTGCCCACGCCGAGCGTCTCGACCTGTGCCGTGAACGCGTCGCGCTCGCTGTCGTGCAGCAGCGTGAAGGAGTGCGCACTCGTGCCGGCGGTCGGGATGCCGTACCGGCGGCGGGCGGCCAGGTTGGAGGAGGCGCTGAACCCTGCGAGGTATGCCGCTCGCGCCGCGGCCACGGCCGCCTCCTCGTGCGTACGTCGTGACCCCATCTCGATGCAGGGACGGCCTTCGGCGGCCAGGGTCATCCGGGAGGCTGCCGAGGCGATCGCCGAGTCGTGGTTGTAGATCGACAGCAGCAGCGTCTCGAGCAGTATCGCCTCGGCGAACGTCGACTCCACGACCACCAGCGGTGAGCCCGGGAAGTAGACCTCACCCTCGGCGTACCCCCAGATGTCTCCGCCGAACCTGAAGCCCGCGAGCCAGTCGAGGGTCGGCTCGTCCACGATCCGCCCGTCCCGCAGCACCCCGAGCACGTCCTCGTCGAACCGGAAGCGCTCGACCGCGTCGAGGGCCCGGCCGGTGCCCGCGACTACCCCGAACCGGCGTCCCTCGGGCAGCCGACGCCCGAACAGCTCGAACACGGCTCGGCGATGGGCGGTGCCGCTGCGCAGCGAGGCCTGCAGCATCGTCAGCTCGTAGTGGTCGGTCATCAACGCGGTCGACGTCACTGGGCCAGCCTATTGACCGTTCGCGTGGTTGCCGGGGTGCGAAACGGCCCGCGCAGCGGTGAAGGCACGGCTGTGGTGACAATGGAGGCGTGACATCAGCGCCGAGCCCGACCGAGGTCGAACGTCCGGACGTCGACGACGTCGTGCAGCCTGACCTGCCCTGGATCACGATCGTCTGGAACGATCCGGTGAACCTGATGTCCTACGTCACCTTCGTCTTCCGCGAGTACTTCGGCTACCCGGAGAGGAAGGCGGCGAAGCTGATGATGCAGGTCCACCGCGATGGCAGGGCCGTGGTGTCGAACGGGTCGCGTGAGGAGATGGAGCGCGACGTGCAGGCGATGCACGGCTACGGTCTCTGGGCGACCTTGCAGAAGGCGAACAAATGAGCTCGGGCTTCGCCCGCGGACGCAAGGGTCGCGTGCTCGGGGTCTTCTCGCCGCTGGAGGCCGACCTGCTGCGCAGCCTGGTCTCCCAGGTGGTCGAGCTGGTGCGGGACGAGTCGCCGGAGAGGCGCCCCTCGAGCGACCCGCTGGAGTCGCTGCTGGACTTCGACGGGCCGATCGCCTCGCCGGAGGACCCCGTGCTGGCCCGGCTGCTGCCCGACGCGTACGGCGATGACGAGGAGGCGGCCGGAGAGTTCCGCAGGTACACCGAGCGCACCCTTCGTGACCAGAAGGCCGAGCACGGCCGTCAGGTCATCTCGGACCTGGAGGACGCCGGGCTCGGTGCCGAGGTGCAAGAGGGTGGGGAGGTGGTCGAGCTCGACCTCTCCGGCGAGCAGTCCCAGGCATGGCTGCGCTGTCTGACCGACGTACGCCTCGCGCTGGCCACCCGTCTCGGGGTCGAGGAGGGCGACGACGCCTACTGGGACGCGATGCCCGAGGAGGACCCGCGTGCCTACATGCACGACGTGTACGACTGGCTCGGCTATGTGCAGGAGTCACTGGTACACGCGCTGAGCTGACCACGGCTCGTCCGGCGCCATCTCAACATGCGGACGATCCCTTCCGCGGTCCGGGTGGGCCGATGGCCCGATCTACAGTCGGTGGCGTGCTGACCATCGATCAGGCGACGCGGGACGCGATCGTCGCCCACGCCCGGCGGGACCACCCCGACGAGGCGTGCGGCGTGGTGGCAGGCCCCGCGGGGGCGGGGCGGCCGGAGCGGTTCGTCCCGATGCTCAACGCCGCCCGCTCGCCCACGTTCTACGAGTTCGACTCGACCGACCTGCTGCACCTGTACAAGGAGATGGACGACCGGGACGAGGAACCGGTCGTGATCTACCACTCCCACACCGCGACCGAGGCCTACCCGTCGCGCACCGACATCGGGCTGGCGCAGGAGCCGGACGCGCACTACGTGCTGGTCTCCACGCGTGAGTGTGGCAACGACGAGGGTCCGGTGGAATTTCGGTCGTTCCGGATTGTTGAAAGTGATGTGACCGAAGAGGAGGTCCGCGTCGTCTCGTCGTACGTCGACGCGGGCTCCGCCACCGAGCAGCCCCAGGAGCACTAGATGGCAGTCGAGGTTCGGGTCCCGACGATCCTCAGGACGTACACCGATGGCGAGAAGGCCGTGCCCGCGGAGGGTTCCTCGCTCGGTGACGTGATCAACCACCTCGAGTCCAACCACCCCGGCATCCGGGAGCGCCTGGTCGAGGGCGACGACCTCCGACGGTTCATCAACGTCTACGTCAACGACGAGGACGTCCGCTTCACCGGTGGCCTCGGTACGTCGGTGACGGACGGCGATGCTGTCGTGATCCTGCCCGCAGTCGCCGGTGGTACGTGACGGGGGTCGCCTGATGCGCTTCGACTCCCTGCTGGACACCGTCGGCGGCACCCCGCTGGTGGGGTTGCCGCGGATGTCCCCGTCCCCGGACGTGCGGTTGTGGGCGAAGCTGGAGGACCAGAACCCCACGGGTTCGATCAAGGACCGGCCGGCACTGGCGATGCTGGTGGCGGCGGAGAAGGACGGCCTGTTGCGGCCGGGCTGCACGATCCTGGAGCCGACCTCGGGCAACACCGGGATCTCGCTCGCGATGGCGGCCAAGCTGCGCGGCTACCGGCTGGTGTGCGTGATGCCGGAGAACACCTCCGAGGAGCGCCGTCAGCTGCTGCGGATGTGGGGGGCCGAGATCGTGGCGTCGCCGGCGGCCGGCGGCTCCAACGAGGCCGTGCGGGTCGCCAAGCAGCTCGACGAGGAGCATCCCGACTGGGTGATGCTCTACCAGTACGGCAACCCCGCCAACGCGCTCGCGCACTACGAGACGACCGGTCCCGAGATCCTCGAGGACCTGCCCACCATCACGCACTTCGTGGCCGGGCTCGGCACCACCGGCACGCTGATGGGCGTCGGACGCTACCTGCGGGAGAAGGTCGAGCGCATCGAGATCATCGCGGCTGAGCCGCGGTACGGCGAGCTGGTGTACGGGCTACG
>JBOHDD010000362.1:0-2542 GCA_050699155.1 Nocardioidaceae bacterium | reverse complement strand
TCAGCAGCTGCACCAGGTGGCCGATGTGCAGGCTCGGGGCGGTCGGGTCGAAGCCGACGTAGAAGGTGACCGCTGCGCGCGAGAGCTCGGCGCGCAGCGCGTCCTTGTCGGTCGCCTGCGTCATCAGCCCGCGCTGCTCGAGCTCGTCGAGGATGTGCTGGGTTGCGGTCACGCTGTCGTCTCCATCCGAGGCTCGTACGGTACGTGCCGTGGCCTCCAACCCTGCCGCATGAGCGATCATGACGGCCAACGGGATTCGCTCCTGGCTGGGCCGCTAGCGAGGCGGCCTTCGCACGGCCGGTCGGTACGGCGAGACGAACCGGTCGCCCTCGATCCAGAAGCGCCATGGTCGTTCCGCGCCGTTGCGCAGCCCTACCCGCGGGCCGGTGCTGGTGCGATGGTCCGGTGCCGGCGCCCGCCACAGCTGGACCTCCGGGCCGAAGAGGTCCGTGCCGTCCTGGTCCCGCTCGAGCCCGAGCGACTGCGCCAACCGGGCCGGACCGCGCGCCAGGTCTCGCAGCGCCACCGACGCACCCCGCCGCTCCTGGGCGACCTCGACTCCCTTCACGACCTCACCGCCGCGCAGGAGCACCGCCGATGCGCGGCCCGGCGAACCGCAGACCATGTTGGCGCACCAGTGCATGCCGTAGGTGAAGTACACGTACAGGTGCCCCGCCGGGCCGAACATGGTCGCGTTGCGTCGTGTCTGTCCGCGGTAGGCGTGCGACCCCGGGTCGTCCGGTCCGTCGTACGCCTCGACCTCGGTGAGCCGCACGGAGACCGCGGCACGGGTGACCACGACGCCGAGCAGGTCCGGTGCGACGTCAAGGACCGGGCGCTCGAAGAACTCCCGGCTCAGCTCGCTGCTCATCGGCCGCGCGCCCACCCCGCCAGGTCCTCGGCCTGCGCGCGCAGCTCCGCAAGCTGCTCGCGGACCCGCCCGACCGCCGTGCCTCCCCGCGCGTCGCGCGACGCGACGGCACCCCGGACGCTCAGCACGGAGCGGACGTCCGGGGTGAGGTGCGGCGACACCTGCGCGAGGTCAACGTCGGTGAGGTCCCACAGCTCCACGCCACGATCCTCGCACCGTCGCACGCACGCACCGGCGATCTCGTGCGCCTCCCGGAACGGAACACCCTGCCGCACCAGCCACTCCGCCACGTCGGTGGCGAGGGAGAAGCCCTGCGGCGCCAGCTCCTCCATCCGCGCGGTGTCGAACCGGAGCGTCGCCAGCATCCCGGTGACGGCGGGCAGCAGCACCTCGAGCGAGTCGACCGAGTCGAAGACCGGTTCCTTGTCCTCCTGCAGGTCGCGGTTATATGCCAGCGGAAGCGCCTTCAACGTCGACAGGACGCCGGTGAGGTTGCCGACCAGCCGCCCCGCCTTGCCGCGGGTGAGCTCGGCGATGTCCGGGTTCTTCTTCTGCGGCATGATGCTCGACCCCGTCGAGTAGGCATCGTCGAGTACGACGAAGCCGAACTCCTTCGTCGCCCACACGATGATCTCCTCCGCCTGGCGAGACAGGTCGACACCGATCATCGCGGCCACGAACGCGAACTCCGCCGCGAAGTCACGGGCGGACGTGCCGTCGATGGAGTTGGCCGACGAGCCCTCGAAGCCGAGGTCGGAGGCCACTAGCTCCGGGTCGAGTCCCAGTGAGGAACCGGCCAGGGCGCCTGAGCCGTACGGCGAGTCGGCGGCAACGCGGCGATCCCAGTCCCGGAGCCGGTCCACGTCACGCAGCAGTGGCCAGGCATGGGCGAGCAGATGATGCGACAGCAGCACGGGCTGTGCGTGCTGCAGGTGGGTGCGTCCGGGCATCACCGCGCCGAGATGTCTCTCGGCCTGGTCCGACTGTGCCCCCACCAGGTCGAGCAGGGCACCGGCGATCACCCGGGCATGGTCGCGGAGGTACATCCTGAACAGCGTCGCGACCTGGTCGTTGCGCGAGCGGCCGGCTCGCAGCCGCCCCCCGAGGTCGGGACCGAGCCGTTCGAGCAGGCCGCGTTCGAGGGCACTGTGCACGTCCTCGTCGTCCACGGCCGGGACGAACGCGCCCGAGCGCACATCGGCCTCGAGGACGTCGACGCCCTCGAGCAGCGTCTCCAGGTCGGGCCCGTCGAGCAGGCCGGCGCGCGCGAGCACCCGGGCATGCGCCCGCGAGCCCTCCAGGTCGTAGGCGGCCAGCCGCCAGTCGAAGTGCGTGGACTTCGACAGCGCGGCCAAGGCCTCGGCCGGACCACCGGCGAACCGGCCACCCCACAACCCGCCGGACCTCTCGCTCACGCTTCCCAGCTCATTCGCCGGCGAGGTGGTGGTCACGCTTGGCGGCGATCTTGCTGGGCAGGCCCCACAGCTCGACGAAGCCCTTCGCCATCGCCTGGTCGAACGAGTCGCCCTGGTCGTAGGTCGCCAGGTTGAAGTCGTACAGGCTGGCGTCGCTGCGACGTCCGGTGGCCACCGCCTTCCCTGCGTGCAGGGTCATCCGGATCTCGCCGGACACGTGAGCCTGGGAGCTCTCGACGAAGGCGTCCAGGCTGCG
>JBOHDD010000361.1:0-2348 GCA_050699155.1 Nocardioidaceae bacterium | reverse complement strand
CCGAGGGGATGAAGCTGGCCGCCGCGGACGCCCTCGCGGGGCTGGTCCGGGACTCACTCGACGAGACCTGCGTGATCCCCCCGCCGTTCGCGCCCGGTGTCGCGTCGGCGGTGGCCGAGGCGGTGGCAGAGGCGGCTCGGCGCGACGGTGTCGCGCGACGTTGATCCGCACGCATCATCCGGTCACGTTGGGTAACTGGCCGTGCACGTTTTCGGTCTTACCAATCGCGCGACATTCCGGGTATTTTCTGCGGGTCCCCTCTTGACCGCGAGACCTCCGTGCGGCCTTCTGCGCCGCGAACCCGACAGGAGTTGAGTCCCCATGCCCGGTCGGCGGCTGCCTGCCGATATGGCGATCCATCGCGTCAGCGATGCTCGTCACCGCCTCCCGCGGGTCTTCGGGACCGGCCAGCTGGTGGTGATCGGGCTCGGCGTGATGATCGGTGCCGGCATCTTCTCGCTGTCCGGTGAGCAGGCCGCGACCAACGCCGGCCCGGCAGTGGTGGTGTCCTTCGTGGTGGCGGCGTTGGTCTGCTTCCTGGCGGCGATGTGCTACGCCGAGCTCTCGTCGACGATCCCGGCGGCCGGCAGCGTCTACACCTTCGGGTATGTCGCGTTCGGTGAAGTGTGGGGCTGGCTCCTGGGCTGGTCGCTCATCCTGGAGATGCTGATCGCGGCGGCGCTGGTCGCCCGCGCCTGGTCGTCGTACTTCGTGGCCACCCTGGGTGGGTTCGACCTACCGGTCCCCGAGCTCCTGTTGACGTACGGCCAGATGGACTCCGAGCTCAACCTGGTCGCTCCCGCGTTGCTGCTCGTCCTCACCATCCTCGTCGTGACGGGCACGAAGCTGTCCGCCCGGGTGCTGACCCTGGCCGTCCTGGCCAAGGTGGCAGTGATCCTGCTCGTGGTCGTCGTCGGTGCGCGCTTCGTCGACACCGCGAACTACACGCCGTTCATCCCCGAGGCGGTGCCCTCCGACGACGCGGGCGCCGGCACGGTGCTGCAGGTGCTGCTCGGAGTCGGCGGGTCCACCTTCGGCATGCTCGGGATCTTCATGGCCGGTGGTGTGATCACCTTCGCCTATATCGGCTTCGACCTGATCGCCACCGTTGCGGAGGACGCCCACGAGCCGCGGCGGACGATCCCGAAGGCGATGCTGGTGAGTCTCGGCCTGGTTGCCGTGCTCTACGTGGTGATGGCCGTCGTCCTGGTCGGGCTGCGCCCGTACGACGAGCTCGCGACCGGCGCACCGGTCTCCGACGCGCTCGAGTCGGTCGGGATCGGCTGGGCGGCCTCGGCGGTCAACCTGGGCGGGCTGCTGGCCTTCACCACGGTGATCATGGTGGTGCTCATCGGTCAGAGCCGGGTGCTGTTCGCGATGGGCCGCGACGGGCTGCTGCCCACCGGACTCGGTCGGGTCAGCGCCACCTTCTCGGCGCCCTCGCGCGCGGCCCTGGTCGCCGGTGTGGCCGCCAGCCTGCTGGCGGTGTACCCCGGTCTGGGGTCGCTGGCCGAGCTGCTCGTCCTCGGCACCCTGTTCGCGTTCTTCTTCTGCGCGGTAGGCGTGCTGGTGCTGCAGCGTCGTGAGCCCGATCTCGAGCGAGGCTTCCAGACGCCGGCGTTCCCCTGGGTGCCGATCCTTTCAGCCGGTGCCACGATCTGGCTGAGCCTCAACCTCGCGGTCGACACGTGGCGCAACTTCCTGGTCTGGATGGTGGTCGGGCTGCTGCTCTACCTGGCGTACGGCCGTCGCCACAGCGCACTCGCGCATGGCACCCACCCGTCGGCTGACGGGCCGGACACCGATACCGCAGCGGCGGGACCTCCAGCCGACACTGGCGGCGAACCCGTCGGGGGGCGTCACGCCCGCTGAGCCGCGATCGCTAGGGTCGAGGGATGTTCGCCGTATTTGTCGAAGGCTTCAGCAAGGACGACCCGCTGTCCGGGCTCCGGCTCGGTGACCTCCCGGACCCGGAGGTGGGCGCCGGCTGGATGACCGTCACCGTGAAGGCGGCCTCCCTCAACCACCACGACGTGTGGTCGCTGCGCGGCGTCGGGTTGAAGGAGGACAACCTGCCGATGACGCTCGGCTGTGACGCCGCCGGGTACGACGAGGACGGCAACGAGGTGCTGGTGCACGCGGTCATCAGCGACCCGGAGTGGACGGGGGACGAGACGAAGGACCCGGGGCGCTCGTTGCTCTCGGAGAGGTTCCAGGGGACGTTCGCGGAAAGGGTGGCCGTGCCGCGGCGCAACGTCGTACCGAAACCTGCGGGGCTGTCGTTCGAGGAGGCGGCCTGTCTGCCGACGGCGTGGCTCACGGCGTACCGGATGCTCTTCACCCAGGCC
>JBOHDD010000360.1:0-3331 GCA_050699155.1 Nocardioidaceae bacterium | reverse complement strand
GCCTCGCGTACGACGCTCATCGCCACCCCGGCCGGGTATCCCTTGCGGGCGAGCATCGCGGTCAACCGGCGCAGCCGGGTCTGCCGGTCGAGTCGGGTCATCGATGGCAGCCTGCGGCGCACGAGGTCGCGGGCGGCCTCCGTCTCAGCCTCGGGATCCATCGCGTCGAGTGCGTCCCGCGCCACCTCGTCGGCTATCCCCTTGCGCCGCAGCTCCTGCGCCAGTGCCCGCCGGGCCAGGCCCCGCCCGGTCTGGCGCGACTCGACCCAGGACCGGGCGAAGGCCGCGTCGTCGATCAGCCCGACCTCCTCGAAGCGGTCGAGCATCCGGGTGGCCACCTCGGCGGGGACCAACCGCTTGGACAGGGTCTCGGCGAGCTCGTGGCGGGTCCGCGGCTGCGCTTCCAGCCTGTTGAGCAGGATGGTGCGTGCCACCGACTCCGGATCGGCATGCGGGCCGCTGCCTGGATCGCCGTCGGTGGCGTGCATCGGCCTCAGAAGTCGATGTCGGTCGGCTCAGCCGGCTGCTCGGGTGCCGGGTTGTCGAGCTTGGCACCGATACCGAGCTTCTCCAGGATCTTCTTCTCCAGCTCGTCGGCGAGGTCGGGGTTGTCCCGCAGGAAGGCACGGGCGTTCTCCTTGCCCTGGCCGAGCTGGTCGCCCTCGTAGGTGTACCAGGCACCCGCCTTGCGGACGAGCCCCTGCTCGACACCCACGTCGATCAGCCCGCCCTCGCGACTGATCCCCTGCCCGTAGAGGATGTCGAACTCAGCCTGCTTGAACGGCGGTGCGATCTTGTTCTTCGCCACCTTGGCGCGGGTGCGGTTGCCGACCATCTCGGTGCCGTCCTTGAGGGTCTCGATGCGCCGCACGTCCAGCCGCACCGAGGAGTAGAACTTCAGCGCTCGCCCACCGGTGGTGGTCTCCGGACTGTTGTGCACCATCACACCGTCGACGAAGTAGTTGTGGTTGCCCTCCACCTCGATGTCGAACCGGTGCATCGAACGTGTCGGTGGCTTGACGTGGATGTCGAGAACCCGTGCCGGCACCGGGCGCAGGACCGGGTCGACGAACTCGGGCTGAACCGCGAACTGTCCCCGCTGCCGAGGCAACAGCTTGTAGTCCATCGATGGGTGAACGTACGGCGCGACCAGATCGAGGAAGCGTGCAGACGACTCGGTAGAGAGCGTCAGCACTGCCTTCTTGCGCAGGCCGGCAGGCCGCCACGACACGTCGAGGTCGTGCGTGTCGCGCAGGTAGGCGACCAAGCGGTCACGCGACCCTTCACTCATCGCCTCGACGCCGAACTGCACGCGGCCGCTCCCACCCTGGGTGCGCCGCTGGATCCCCTTGGAGCGCACGGTGAAGGAGCCGTCGTCCATGAACCAGATCGCGAGCGCGAGTGGTGTGAGCGCCTTGAAGTAGTCCCATGTCAGGTGACGCTTGCCGTCGCCGAGGTAGACGGTGCGCTGGAGCTCGCCCAGCTCTGGAAGTGGGGTGAAGTCGGCGAAGACCGCGCCCTTGGCGTTGGTGCTGCGGGAGCACTCGATGTTGCCCAGCAGCGAGACCTTCCAGTCGAGGTAGTCGGACTGCCTGACACCGTGGCCCAGCCGGAACCGCACGCCATTGCGGTCGTGCCGGTTGGGCGACAAGGAACCGTCTCCCATCAAGGAGCCGAGCACGACCTGCCACTGCATGTCGCTCAGCCGGTGCTCCTCGGAGGCCATCACCCGGTCACCGTCCATCAGCTCGCCGGCCTCGCGCCAGCCACCCGGTGTGCGGATCAGGTGGTTCTCAGTGGCCGCAAACTGGGACCGGCCGTTGCCGTGCGACTTCTCCACGGTGAACTGCAGGAACCTGTCGGTGACACCGTTGTCGAACCAGTTCACGACCTTGCGCGGGACGATCGCGTCGCTCACGGGGTCGTAGGACAGCACTTCGACGGGCAGCTTCTGGTTGACGATCTTGCTGATCTTCTCGGTGGTGCCATCGGCCAGGGTCACCCGCGTGGTTCCTGAGAAGCAGCCGAACATCACGCCGATCTTCTCGCGGAGCTGGTTGATGAAGATCGCGGTCGTGCCCGACCCACTCAGTGCACCGGTGATCTTGCGCAGCGCCTGGCTCATCAGCCGGGCCTGGAGACCGACGTGGCTGTCCCCCATCTCGCCCTCGATCTCTGCACGGGGCACCAACGCGGCCACCGAGTCGATCACGATGATGTCCAGCGCACCGGAGCGGATCAGCATGTCCGCGATCTCCAGGGCCTGCTCGCCGTTGTCCGGCTGCGACACCAGCAGCGCATCGGTGTCGACGCCCAGCTTCTGGGCGTACTCCGGGTCGAGCGCATGCTCTGCGTCAATGAAGGCCGCGATGCCACCGGCCTTCTGCGCGTTGGCCACCGCGTGCAACGCCACCGTGGTCTTGCCGCTGGACTCCGGGCCGTAGACCTCCACCACCCGGCCACGCGGCAGACCACCGACGCCGAGCGCGACGTCGAGCGCGATGGACCCCGTGGGGATCACCTCGACCGGCGCACGACCCTGCTCACCGAGCCGCATCACCGACCCGTCACCGTGGGCCCGCTTGATCTGCGCCATCGCAGTGTCGAGGGCCTTCTCCCGGTCTCCTCCAGCCATCTGTGCCACCCGTGTGTCGTCTCGGCGGGCCTGTCGCCCGTGTGTTTTCTTCTTCATCGGCCGCAACGCTAGGACTCGCCACCGACAGTGCGCTGGGTGCGCTCCCGCCTGTGGACGCAGCCCCGTCTACGCGGGCTTGTGCACACAACCTAGTCCGAACGCCTGTTCGAAGCACGACGACACGCCGCCCGTCACGTGACCGCGGGTAGGAGATCTTCCGTTTCGGCCTCGCCGAACCTGTCGGCGTGCTTGCATGAACCGGTGCAAACCACCCGAACCGCGCTGGCCGCCATGCTCGCGCTGGTGCTCCCGCTGGTCGGTGGGTGCGACCTGCTCGCGCTGCTGACCGCCGGCGCGACTTCCCCGGAGCCGTCGATCTCCCCGCCCGCCGACGTACGCACGGTGGACATCCCGCCCGGGTACGACGGTCCCCTCGGCGAGCCACCCGCGTACACCACGCCGCTGCACGAGGGGCCGTTGCCTGGCTGGCCGACAGGAGACGACGGCATCGTGCTCCGGGTCGACATCAACGACGGCTACCACCGCTCCGAGATCATCAGCGTCGACACGCGCGGATGGGTCGTGCGCGCTGCCCAGACCGACGTCTACAGCAGCACGGACGACTACACCACCTGGCGATTGAGCCGGAGGGGTCTGCGTCGTCTGCTCACCACTGTCGACCGCTCGGGGCTCCGG
>JBOHDD010000359.1:0-2371 GCA_050699155.1 Nocardioidaceae bacterium | reverse complement strand
TCGTGGGCAGCCGCTCGACGTACTACGCGAAGGGCGACGCGGATGCTGTCCGCGACTACCAGGTCACCAACATCGCCCGCTGGGTCAACGCCAACCTGATCACCGAGAGCCAGACGCGTGGCGAGCGCCGCTCCTTCCTCCGGTACTACGACCTGATCGATGACTGGCGCAAGGCCCTGGCAGTGACCGGCGACGATCTGGACCTCACCTTCAACACCGACCTGACTCAGGGCGGGCACCACCCTGTCGACGACTTCATCGACCCCTCCCTGCGCCGCCACGACGCCACCTGGGACGAGCTGTCCGTGCCGGGCGAGCTCCAGGCGATCGCCGAGGAGACCTGGCTCGCCTGCTGCCTGCTCGCCGACAACCATGGCGAGGACGAGAAGGCTCAGGCGGAACTCGACGACCTGAGCCGACGTTTCGCGACGCTCTTCCGCGACGCGACGGCGATGACCCGCGACGTAGCCTCCGCAGCCGCCAGGAGCGCACACAAGAAGGCAGTCCGCCAGACCCGTGCCAAGATGAGGAGGTCCGTCGCCCGGGGCGCCGGCGAGACGGCGCCACCGGCAGCGTCTGCACCGAGGTGGCGACGCCTCGTGTCTCGGGCGACGTCCACGGCACGACGGCGGATCCGCGCGCGCTGAGGCGACGCAGAACGCGATCCGGAGGAGGTCAGGTGACTCTACGCAAGCGTGTCGGTCGGGTGCTGCACTCGTTACCCCGGCGACATGCCACGCGGCTCAGCGTGATCGTGCCGGTGTACAACGTGGAGCCCTATCTCGCGGAGTGCCTCGACAGCATCGTGGGGCAGTCGTTCGGCGGCCTCGAGGTCGTGGTCGTGGACGACGGTTCGACAGACGGCTCGGGCAAGGTCGCGCAGGGTTACGCGGACCGGTGTCCGAACGTTCGGGTGGTCACCACCGCCAACCACGGCCTGGGGGCCGCTCGCAACACCGGCGTCCGACACGCACGCGGTGGGCTGATCGCCTTCGCCGACTCCGACGACGCCGTTCTCCCGGAGGCTTACGGCGCGATGGCGTCCGTGCTCGACGAGTCAGGCTCGGACTTCGTCGTCGGCGCCTTCAAGCGCAACCTCGAACAGGGCTGCATCCTCCCGCCGCGACAGCGAAGGCTCCACCGCGAGCGCCGGCTCGGGCTCACTGTGGACGACTTCCCGGAGATCCTGGGCGATGTCTTCGCGTGGAACAAGATGTTCCGGCGGGAGTTCTGGGACCGGACCGAGATGTCGTTTCCCGAGGGCGTCCGCTACGAGGACCAGCCGGCTCTGACCAAGGCCTACCTGACGGCCAGGTCGTTCGACGTGATCAAGAGACCTGTCTACTTCTGGCGTGTCCGGGAGGACAGCACCTCCATCACGCAGGGCCGCCGGCGGCTCGACGACGTCCGGGACAGGTTCATCACCAAGCGCGACTCACTCGAGACCGTACGGCGGCTGGGCTCGGACACCGTGCTGCACACCTTCTTCCTCGACGGGCTGATCATGGACATGCCTGTGTACTTCCGGAACATCCCCGGATGCGACGACGAGTACTGGCAGATGCTGCACACCGAGATGCGTGACCTCTGGGATGGCGCACCCTCGTTCGCACTGTCCACCGTCCCACCGGCGCACCGGCTCACCGCATGGCTGGTGGTCAACGACCGCCGGGAGGAGGCCGAGGCAGTCGCGTCGTTCGCCGAGCGGCACCGGCCCGTCGAGGTTCCGGTGCGCGACCGCGGTGACCACATGATCGCCGAGCTGCCGTTCTGGGACGACCCTTCCTCCGGGATCCCGCCCGAGCTCTACCGCCTGCAGGAGCATGAGCGTGCGGACCGTCTGGCCCAGAAGTGAGCCGCGGCACGCCGCGGGTGGCCGTCTGCTGTGACCTCGCACCAGAGACCGGGACCACGCACCTGGTGCGTTGCCTGGCGCTCGCGGAGGAGCTTGCGTCGCGCGGCGTCGAGATCGTGTTCGTGTGCGACGCGGACTCGGTGCCCTGGGCGCAGCCACAGATCACGGCACGTGGAATGACGGTCGTCGCGCCCGTCGCGACCGCCGGCCAGCACGTCGACCTTCTGGAGCGGGTGGCTGCCGATGCGGTGGTCTTCGACTCCCGGCTGCTTCCTCGTGCGGTCTTCGCGGCGGTACGACGTACCGGGCGACCCACCCTGGCCATCGTGGACGGCGAAGTGGTCGAGATCGAGGCGGACATCCTCGTCGCACCGAGCATGGGTGCAGAGGCCGGACGGCTCCGTGCACCACAGGAGGCGTCGGTGCTCGCCGGTCTCGACTACGCGCTGCTGCGCAACGACGTGCTGGCCAACCGGCCGATCGCATCGCCGCAGCACGACACGGTCGAGGTGCCAC
>JBOHDD010000358.1:0-4415 GCA_050699155.1 Nocardioidaceae bacterium | reverse complement strand
GCGGTTCCGACCGCGTGAGGAGTTCGTGCGGGATGTCCAGCGGTTCATCGCCTACCTGAAGGACACCCCGAAGGCACCCGGACATGACGAGGTGCTCTATCCCGGCGAGCGTGAGCACCGTACGAAGCAGACCCGCCTGCGCGAGGGGATCTACGTCGAGGATGGGACTTGGGACGAGCTGAGACGGATCGCCTCCGATCTCGGCGTCCGGCCCTCGTAGCCTCGTCAGCCGTCCACGAGCTCGATCTGGAGGCGCTCACCGATCCACGACCTGTCCAGTCGGCCCTCGGCGGCGGCAGCCAGGCGTTCCGGCTCTTGCGCGAGGGCCTTCTGCGCAGCGTCGAGGACGACTTCGGCCTGCCCCCGGGGGACCACGACGAGCCCGTCGGCATCCCCGACCACCAGGTCACCGTCGTGTACGGCAACCCCCGACAGCGTGACCGTTCCGCGGATCTCGCCGGAGCCGTCCTTTCCCGGCCTGACGGGGCTCACCCCGCGGACGAACACGGGCACCGCAGCCCGGGCGATCTCACTGCTGTCGCGGACAGCCCCGTCGATGACGACGCCGGCGACGCCACGGCTGACGGCGTACCGGTAGACGATCTCTCCCATCACCGCACTGTCGACCACGCTGTCGGCGTCGATGACGAGCACCTCACCCTCGCGGGCGAGGTCGATCGCGTGATGGACGATCAGGTTGTCCCCGGGCGAGGTTCGTACGGTCAGGGCCGGGCCGGCGAGTGGCTCGCCCGCGCGAAGGTCGCCGAGCGGGCGTAGTCCCGGAACGAAGCCGCCGGCCTCGAGCTGGTCGGAGACCACGCTCGACGGCAGGCTGCGAAGCGCGGCCAAGAGTCGTTCATCGGGCAATTCGGTCGGCGGGTGGATGCGACAGGTCGGCATCGCGGCTCCTGTGGGTTCTCGCGCAAGGGGGAACGGCCGTTGACAGCCCAGGCACCCTTTGCTAGGGAGGGTGGACACAGCAGGATGCAGTTGTATGCACACAGTAGCGTGTAGGGGTCGATCCGACGATGCCCGGTGGACAGATCGCCGTTCCGTACGTATTGATGCGCGGTGGCACCAGCAAGTGCCACTTCTTCTACGACCATGACCTGCCGCAGGACGGAGAGCGCGACCGCGTCCTGCTGTCTGCCCTGGGCAGCCCAGATCCCCGACAGATCGACGGTGTCGGGGGTGCGACATCACTCACCAGCAAGGTTTGCATCGTCCATCCCGGGCCGCACCCCGACGTGGACGTCGCGTTCACGTTCGCACAGGTCGCCGTGGACCGAGCCGTCGTGGACTACGGGGGCACCTGCGGCAACTGTTCCGCCGCAGTCGGGCCCTTCGCGATCGAGGAAGGCCTCGTCGACGCCAAGGAGCCGCTCACCTCGGTGCGCGTCCTGAACACCAACACGGGCAAGCGGTTCGTCGCCGAGGTGCACGTGACCGATGGTCTTGTAGACGTCGCCGGTGACTGCAGCATCGCAGGTGTCCCGTTCGAGGGTGCCCCGATCAAGATGTGGTTCGAGGAGCCCGCGGGATCGGTGACGGGACGGCTACTGCCGACCGGACGCCCGTCCGACGTGGCGTCCGTGCCGGGGCTCGGCGACGTGGAGTACTCGTTCGTCGACGTGGTGAACCCGGTGGCCTTCGTCCGTGCGGAGACGCTCGGAGCCACGGGGACGGAGCTGCCGGCTGAGATCGAGTCCGATGCCACGCTGAAGAAGCAGCTCGAGACGATCAGGTCCGCGGCTGCCGTCGCGGGTGGCATGGCGGAGGATGCCGACGCCGCCGCACGATCCCCTGGTGTCCCCAAGGTCGCCTTCGTCGGGCCACCACGCGGCTACACCACGCTCTACGGCGAACGCGTCGACGCCGAGGCTGTCGACGTGGTCGCCCGCTACATGTCCATGGGCACGCCGCATCAGGCCTTCGCCCTCAGCGGCGCCCTGTGCGCGGCGGCCGGCGCCAACCTGCCGGGCACCGTGGTGCACGACGCGGCCGAAGGCGCCATGGGAAGCCAAGTACGTCTCGGTCACGCCTCGGGAGTGATGAGCCTCGACGTGGAGGCGACCGACGGTGAGGACGGGCTGCAGATCCAGCGCGTCGCCGGTCTGCGGACGGCGCGGCGTCTGGTCGAAGGGCGGGTGTTCCTTCGCCCGTAGGAAAGGGGGCCGAGAAGGGGGCAACGAGGAAGGCGAGAACGACATGATGACGGCATCCCGAAGCACGCACAGGCGACTGCTCCTGCGCTCGGGCAGGGTGCTGGCCGCCGCGTCGGCACTAGCACTTGTCGCTTCAGCATGTGGAGGCGTCGGCCTGGGAGCCGGCGAGGAAGAGGAGCAGAGCTCGACGAAGAACGTCTACGCCCAGGAAGACGTGGAGATCATCGTGCCCTTCGACCCAGGGGGCGGCACAGACACCACGGCCCGCTTCCTCGCGCCGTTGCTCGGCGAGCACATCGCCGGCAAGCCCAGCGTCCAGGTCGTGAACATCCCGGCGGGTGGGGGCATCGTCGGCGCCAACGAGTTCGTCACGCGGGAGCACGACGGCCTGAGCATGCTGCTCACCTCGGCATCGAACACCTACCCCTACCTCCTCGGTCAGGAGGGCGTCCGCTACGACTACAGGTCCTTCGCCCCGACCATCGGTGTGCCGACCGGTGCGGTCATCTACACCAGCCCGAAGACCGGGGTGGCGAACGCCGGCGACCTGGTGGGCTTCGACAAGAAGCTTTACGTCGGCGGCAAGAGCCCGGCGGCGATCGACTGTGTGTTCCTGCTGATCTGGGACCTGCTCGACCTGAACGTCGAGACCGTGTTCGGCATGGAGAGCAGCGACGACACCCGCGTCGCGTTCGAACGGGGTGAGACGAACCTCGACTGGCAGACGACATCGGCGTACGAGGAGAGCGTGCAGCCGATGGTCAAGTCGGGCGAGGCCGTCCCGCTGTTCACCGTCGGCAAGCTGAAGGGTGACCGCCTCGTACGCGACCCGGCGTACCCCGACCTGCCCACGGTCGCGGAGGTGTACGAGCAGATCCACGGTAAGCCTCCCGCCGGCCCGATGTGGGAGGCCTACAAGAAGCTGATGGCTCCGGGGTTCACGCTGCAGAAGGTGCTCTGGCTGCACAAGGACGCGCCGGCGTCGGCCATCGAGGCTGTCCGGCAGACCGGGCCCGAGATCCTCAAGGACCCCCTGTACGAGAAGGACAAGGCGTCGGTGCTGGGTTCCGACAACCTCCTGGTCGGGCCGACCCTCGCGGAGGAGACCGCGAACACGCTGGCGATCCCCGACGACACCCGCGAGTGGATGGTCGCCTACCTGAACAAGAAGTACGACGCGGGACTGTGACCATGCCGCAGACCGCACAGACCCGGCGCAGTCCCCGCCGCGGCTGAGCAGGGCCGAGGAGGAACCGTGTTCGACGTCCTGGGCGAGGCGCTGGCCCAGCTGCTCGACCCCGCACGGCTCGGCTGGGTAGTGCTCGGTGCGACCGTCGGGTTCGTCGTTGGCATGTTGCCGGGGCTCGGCGGCACGGTCGGCATGTCGATCCTGCTGCCGTTCGTGTTCGGGATGGACCCCTACAGCGGGGTCGCGCTCCTGATCGGCATGGCTGCGGCCGTGCACACCGGCGACGTCTACCCGTCTGTGCTGCTCGGGGTGCCGGGGTCATCGGGTTCCCAGGCGACGGTCATGGATGGGTACCCTCTCGCAAGGGCGGGCAAGGCCGCGCGCGCCCTGGGAGCCTCTCTCTCGGCGTCGATGATCGGCGGCGTGATCGGTGCCATCGCGCTGTTCGGCACGATTATGGTCGCGCGCCCGGTGATCCTCGCGCTGGAGTCTCCACAGCTGTTCATGCTGGTGCTGTTCGGTCTCGCGATGGTCGGCATCCTTGCCCAGGGCACGATGCTGGCAGGTCTGCTTGCTGGGCTGATCGGCGCTCTGCTGGGCTGCGTCGGCGCGGCACCGGCGGCGCCCGAGTACCGCTTCACGATGGGAACGCTGTACCTCTGGGAAGGTATCCCCCTGGCGGTGCTGGTGCTGGGGTTGTTCGCGCTGCCGGAGATGGTCGACCTCCTCGCCGGCGGCGAGTCCATCTCCAAGTCGGCGAAGCTTTCGGGAGGCCTGCTCTCCGGAGTGCGCAGCACACTGCGGCACTGGTTCCTGGTGGTCCGCAGCTCGCTCCTCGGCGTGGCGGTCGGGGTCATCCCAGGCCTCGGTGGCAGCGTGGTGGACTGGATCGCGTATGGCGTGGCGAAGCAGACCTGTCGCGACAGTCACACCTTCGGCAAGGGCGACATCCGGGGCGTGATCGCGCCGGAGAGCTCGAACAACGCCAAGGAGGGCGGCGCGCTCATCCCGACGCTGCTCTTCGGCGTACCCGGGAGCGGCACCACGGCGGTGCTGCTCGG
>JBOHDD010000357.1:0-7704 GCA_050699155.1 Nocardioidaceae bacterium | reverse complement strand
GGGTGAAACTCTCGCTCTGCCCGATACCCTGGTTGGGACCGACTCACACACCACCATGATCAACGGCCTGGGCGTGGTCGGCTGGGGTGTGGGCGGCATCGAGGCCGAGGCCGCGATGCTCGGCCAGCCGGTGTCGATGCTGATCCCGCGGGTCGTCGGCTTCAAGCTCTCCGGCGAGCTGCCCGAAGGCGCGACGGCCACCGACCTGGTGCTGACCATCACCGAGATGCTGCGCAGGCACGGTGTCGTCGGCAAGTTCGTGGAGTTCTACGGACCCGGTGTATCCGCCGTGCCGCTGGCGAACCGCGCCACGATCGGCAACATGAGCCCGGAGTACGGCTCGACGATCGCGGTCTTCCCCGTCGACGACGAGACCACCCGCTACCTGCGGCTGACCGGCCGCAGCGAAGAGCAGATCGCGCTGGTCGAGGCCTACGCCAAGGAGCAGGGGCTGTGGCACGACCCAGACGCCGAGCCCCGCTACTCCGAGCGCCTCGAGCTCGACCTGTCCACGGTCGTGCCGTCCATCGCCGGACCGAAGCGCCCGCAGGACCGCGTCTCGCTGTCGGAGGCCAAGCAGGCGTTCCGCGGCGCCCTCGCCGACTACGTCGACGAGCCCGTCTTCGAGGAGAAGGGGTACGACGAGGCCGACGCCGAGTCGTTCCCGGCCTCGGACTCCCCGGCCTACCACGGCGGCAACGGCTCGACACCACCGAAGGTGTTCGTGTCGGCCGCGCCCACCGACGGCGGCCGACCGAGCAACCCGGTGAAGATCGCGATGGCGGACGGCACGGAGTTCGAGGTCGACCACGGCGCCGTCAGCATCGCGGCGATCACCTCCTGCACCAACACGTCCAACCCGTCTGTCATGATCGGCGCGGCCCTGCTGGCCAAGAAGGCGGTCGAGAAGGGGCTGAGCCGCAAGCCGTGGGTCAAGACGACGCTGGCTCCGGGCTCGAAGGTGGTCATGGACTACTACGAGCGGGCGGGACTGACGCCGTACCTCGACAAGCTCGGCTTCAACCTCGTCGGCTACGGCTGCACGACCTGCATCGGCAACTCCGGGCCGCTGATCCCGGAGGTCAGCAAGGCGGTGTCCGACAACGACCTCTCCGTCGTCTCGGTGTTGTCCGGCAACCGCAACTTCGAGGGCCGCATCAACCCGGACGTGAAGATGAACTACCTCGCGTCACCGCCACTGGTAGTGGCCTACGCCCTCGCCGGTTCGATGGACGTCGACCTGTTCGAGGAGCCGCTGGGCACGGACTCTGACGGCAACGACGTGTTCCTGCGCGACATCTGGCCGTCGACCCGAGAGGTCGAGGAGGTCGTCGAGTCGGCGATCGCCGCGGACATGTTCACCGAGGACTACGCCGACGTGTTCGCGGGTGACGAGCGCTGGCGGGAGCTGCCGACCCCGGAGGGTGCGACGTTTGCCTGGGACGAGGCGTCCACCTACGTCCGGAAGGCGCCGTACTTCGACGGCATGGAGCGACAGCCGTCACCGGTCACTGACATCGGCGGGGCCCGGGTGCTCGCCAAGCTCGGTGACTCCGTCACCACCGACCACATCTCGCCCGCGGGCGCGATCAAGAAGGACTCACCGGCCGGTGCCTACCTCGCCGAGCACGGCGTGGAGCAGCGCGACTTCAACTCCTACGGGTCGCGTCGCGGCAACCACGAGGTGATGATCCGGGGCACGTTCGCTAACATCAGGCTCCGCAACCAGATCGCGGCCGGCACCGAGGGCGGGTACACCAGGAACTTCACCGTCGACGAGGCGCCGGTGACCACCATCTTCGAGGCGTCGCAGGCGTACGCCGAGGCCGGTGTCCCGCTGGTGATCCTGGCCGGCAAGGAGTACGGCTCGGGGTCCTCGCGAGACTGGGCGGCGAAGGGCACGGCACTGCTGGGCGTCCGGGCGGTGATCGCCGAGTCCTACGAGCGCATCCACCGCTCCAACCTGATCGGGATGGGTGTGCTGCCTCTGCAGTTCCCCGACGGACAGGACGCCGAGTCGCTCGGTCTGACCGGGGAGGAGACCTTCGACATCACCGGAGTCACCGCGCTCAACGACGGGTCCACACCGGCGACGGTCAAGGTGAGCGCTGGCAAGCCGGGCTCGGCCGACGCCGTCGAGTTCGACGCGGTCGTCCGGATCGACACACCGGGAGAGGCGAACTACTACCGCAACGGCGGCATCATGCCGTACGTCCTGCGGGGTCTCCTCTCCCGTTGATCGACCTCGATGTGGTGATGCTCGCGGGCATCGCTGTCCTGGTCGGTGCGGTCATCCAGGGCACGGTCGGCTTCGGCGTCGGGGTGGTCGCGGCACCCATCGTCACGCTCCTGGACCCCACGCTGATGCCGGGGAGCCTGCTCGTCGCGGGGTTCCTGCTGCCGATGATGTCGCTGGCAACGGAGCGCCGGCATGTGGACCCCAAGGTCGGGTGGGTGTTCGTCGGGCGGGTGATCGGGACACTGCCCGGTGTGCTGATCGTGGCCGCGCTGCCGCCCGAGCAGCTCGCGGTCGGTGTCGGGCTGGTCACCCTGCTCGCGATGGGCCTCACGGTGCACACCATCGCCGTGCCGGTGAACCGCTCGACACTGGTCGGTGCCGGCTTCGTCTCCGCGCTCGGCGCGACGACCGCGTCCATCGGCGGGCCGCCGCTGGCTCTCGTCTACCAGCGCAGCGACCCGCGGACCGTGCGCTCCACCACCGCCCTGGTGTTCGCCGTCGGCTCGCTGGTGTCCATGAGCGCGCTGGCGCTGGCCGGCGAGATGTCGATGCGGCAGCTGCTGACCGGGCTGTCCTTCTTCCCCTTCTTCGCCGTCGGCTTCGTGGTCGCGCTGCCGCTGCGGCGGCACCTGCGGGGTGCGGCCTTCCGGTACTCCGTGCTGCTCCTGGTCACGGTGTCCGCGCTGGCCGTCGTCCTGCGGCCGTGGCTGCTCTGACGACTCCTCGGCGCGCGGTCATCCCAGGGCGTCCCGGAGGCGCGAGGCGTAGTCGGCGGCCTCGGCCTGGTCGGTGTACTTGGTGCGCGGCCAGAAGAAGCCGCGTAGGCCGTCGCCCTTCGTGCGCGGGACGACATGCACGTGCAGGTGGGGCACGCTCTGGCTGACCACGTTGTTCATCGCGACGAAGGAGCCCTGCGCACCCAACGCCGACCTGATCGCCTCGGATACCCGCTGGGCCGTCCCGAGCAACGGCTCGAACAGATCCCGCGGCAGGTCTGCAAGGGTCTGGTGGTGCACCCGGGGGACCAGCAGCACATGGCCCTTGAACACCGGGCGCGCGTCGAGGAAGCCGACGACGTCGGGCTCGTCGAGCACGATCTCTGCCGCGGTCCGGCCGGCGACGATGTCGCAGAACTGGCAGTCCACGACCCCGACCCTAGAGGCACCCGGGGGCGGCTCACCCGGGATCGTATCTCGAACAGATGTTCGATACACTGGGATGCATGGTGCAGCCCGTCGTACCCGCCGGGTGGCCGGCCGAGGTCCGCCCACCCGGTGTGGACGGCTGGGAGGGGTCGGCCGCCCGGTGGCTGCTGGACATCTGTCCTCCTGAGTTCCGCTCCTACGCGGTGCTGAGGCGGCACCCGGTGGTGCTCGCCCGGTTCGCCGTCGTGCAGACCACGGCCTCGCACGAGGCGGCCCGGCGGGCGCTGGGCGATGCCAGGAACAGCCTGCGCGACTTCGTGGCCCCGGACACCACCGAGCGCATCCTCGACGCCTGGGAGCGGGAGATGGCCCGGCTGGCCGCCCGGCTGAGGTCCGTGCGGCTGGTCGAGGAGGCGCTGCGGGGGCGGGAGTTCCGCCCGCGTCTGTGACCGGTCGGTAGGGTTCGACGAATGAGCCGACCGACCATCCGGCCCAGGCGGTGGACACCGCCGAGGCCCGAGCGTGCCGACCGGGCCCCTTCCGGGCTTCCGGCGGTCCGCGTGATCGAGCTGCCCGGGTACGGCACCGAGGACGTGCTCGTCGACGACGCCGGCCGGGTGCTCACCGGCACCGAGGACGGCCGCATCTTCCGGGTCAGTGCCGACGGAGGGGTGATCGAGCTGCTCGCCTTCACCGGCGGTCGCCCCCTCGGGCTGGAGTTCGCGCCCGACGGGTCCCTGGTTGTCTGCGACGCACGGCGCGGTCTTCTCCGTGTCGACCTGCGCACCGAGGCCGTCGATGTGCTGGTCGACGAGGTGGACGGGGCGCCCCTGCGGTTCTGCAACAACGCGGCGGTGGCCGGCGACGGCACGATCTTCTTCACCGACTCGACCCGAGGCAGCGGCATCGACCACTGGAAGGCGGACCTGCTCGAGCACTCCTGCACGGGCAGGTTGCTGCGCCGCGACCCTTCCGGTGACGTCGAGACGCTGGTCGACGGGCTCGCGTTCGCCAACGGGGTCGCGCTGGCGGCCGACGAGTCCTACGTCGCGGTCGCCGAGACGGGCGCGTACGCCGTACAACGGCTGTGGCTCAGCGGTAGCCGCGCCGGCAAGCAGGAGCCGCTGGTGGACAACCTGCCCGGGTTCCCGGACAACATCTCGACCGGTTCCGACGGGCTGGTCTGGGTGACGATCGCCTCCCCGCGCGACCCGTTCCTTGATCTCCTGCTGCCCAGGCACCCGCTGCTGCGGAGGGCCGCGTGGGCGCTGCCGGACAGGCTCCAACCGCGGCCCAGGCGCAGCGTGCGCGTGCAGGCGTACGACGACTCCGGCGCTCTGGTCCACGACCTCGACGGCACGCACGAGCACTTCCACATGGTCACAGGTGTGCGTGAGCACAGCGGCCTGGTGTGGGTCGGCAGCCTGCACGAGCCCAGAATCGCCGCGATTGGTCCGCTCCCGCCCGAGGCATAGACTCGGGGGCTGACCCGGACCGCGGCAGGGGAGGTACCACCGATGGGGCTGCTCGACTCGATCGGCAGACCGAGTGACCTGCGCGGTCTCGACGATCAGCAGCTCGACGACCTCGCCCAGGAGATCCGCGACTTCATGGTCGAGAAGGTCTCCAAGACCGGCGGCCATCTCGGCCCCAACCTCGGTGTGGTCGAGCTCACCCTGGCCCTCCACCGGACGTTCGACTCACCACACGACCGGATCGTGTTCGACACCGGCCACCAGACCTATGTGCACAAGATCCTCACTGGTCGCGCCGGTGCCTTCGACCGGCTGCGGCAGGCCGGAGGGCTGTCCGGATACCCGAGCCAGGCCGAGTCGGAGCACGACGTGATGGAGAACTCCCACGCTTCGACCTCGCTGTCCTACGCCGACGGGCTGGCCAAGGCGTTCGCGATCCGCGGTGAGTCGCGCCATGTCGTGGCCGTGGTCGGTGACGGCGCGCTCACCGGCGGGATGGCGTGGGAGGCACTGAACAACATCGCCGCCGGACAGGACCGGCCCTTGGTGATCGTGGTCAACGACAACGGTCGGTCCTACACGCCGACGGTCGGCGGTCTCGCCGACCATCTCACGTCGTTGCGAACGGACCCGCGGTACGAACGGGTTCTGGAGCTGGTGAAGACCAAGCTGACCCGCGCACCGATGCTCGGTGGCGCCACCTACGACGTGCTGCACGGGATCAAGAAGGGCCTGAAGGACGTCCTCGCGCCGCAGGGCTTGTTCGAGGACCTCGGCCTGAAGTACGTCGGACCGGTCGACGGCCACGATCGTCATGCCCTGGAGTCGGCACTGGACCAGGCCAAGGGCTTCGGCGGACCGGTGATCGTGCACGCGATCACCCAGAAGGGGCATGGCTACCACGCCGCCGAGTGCCACGAGGCCGACCTGTTCCACTCGCCGGGGCCGTTCGACATCGAGACCGGGGAGCAGGCGCCCAAGCCGCAGTCGTGGACCCATGTCTTCTCCGACACGCTGGTGCGGCTGGGAGAGCAGCGCGACGACCTGGTCGCGGTCACCGCGGCGATGATGCATCCCACCGGCCTGGACAAGTTCGCGGCCCGCTTCCCCGACCGGACCTTCGACGTGGGTATCGCCGAGCAGCACGCCACCACCAGTGCCGCGGGGATGGCGCTCGGCGGGCTGCACCCGGTGATCGCGGTCTACTCCACGTTCCTGAACCGCGCGTTCGACCAGCTGCTCCTGGACGTCGCGCTGCACCGGTGCGGAGTGACCTTCGTGCTCGACCGCGCCGGGGTCACCGGACCGGACGGCCCCAGCCACCACGGCATGTGGGACATGTCGATCCTGCAGGTGGTTCCCGGGCTGCGGTTGGCGGCGCCCCGCGACGGCGCCCGGGTGGGCGAGCTGCTCGACGAGGCGGTGCGCGTCGACGACGCGCCGACCGTGCTCCGCTTCCCGACCGGCGCCGTGACCGAGGACATCCCCGCGCTGGAGCGCGTCGGCGGGGCCGACGTCATCGTCCGTGAGGGCGGTCGGGACGTGCTGCTGGTCGCCGTCGGGTCGATGGTCTCCACCTGTGTCGAGGTCGCCGAGAAGCTGGCCGCCCAGGACATCGGCGTGACGCTGGTCGACCCCCGCTGGGTGAAGCCGGTCGACCCGGCGCTGCTGGCGCTGGCGGCCGAGCACCGGCTGGTGGTCACCGTCGAGGACGGTGGCCGCGTCGGCGGTTGCGGGGCGACGCTGGCGGGTGCCGTCGACGACGCCGACATCGGCACACCCGTGCGTGTGCACGGCATCCCGCAACGTTTCCTCGAGCACGGCAAGCGCCCTGCCATCCTCGACGAGATCGGTCTCAACGCTGCGGACCTGGTCCGGTCGATCAGCGACGACTGGGCCAAGACGACTGGCCCAAGTCGGTCTGGTTCGGGCTAGTCTGGCCCCAAGTCTCCTCGGTCCATGATCGGAGTGCGGCATGAGCCTGACGCGGACCAAGTCCATCGAGCAGTCGATCGCCGACACCGACGAGCCGGAACACCGCCTCCGCAAGGACCTCACCGCGCTCGACCTAACGGTCTTCGGGGTGGGTGTGACGATCGGGGGCGGCCTGTTCGTGCTCACCGGCACGGCGGCCAACCTGTACGCCGGCCCGGCGATCTCCCTGTCGTTCGTCTTCGCCGCGATCGCCTGCGGTCTCGCGGCGCTGTGCTACGCGGAGTTCGCCTCCACCGTGCCCGTCGCCGGCAGCGCCTACACCTTCTCCTACGCCACCGTCGGAGAGTTCGTCGCCTGGATCATCGGATGGGACCTGATCCTGGAGTTCGTGGTCGGCGCGGCCGCAGTCGCCGGCGGCTGGTCCGGCTACCTCGCGAACGTGCTGGCCGGTACCCCGCTGGAGATCCCGGCTTCGATGGCGAGCGCGTCGGACGGCGTGATCAACCTCCCGGCCGGTCTGCTGGTGCTCGTCCTCACCGGGGTCCTCATCGCCGGGATCAAGCTCTCCAGCCGGGTCAACCAGATCGCCGTCGCGGTGAAGGTCGGTGTGGCACTGCTGTTCGTGGTCGCCGGGGTGTTCTTCATCAGGGCCGAGAACCTCAGCCCGTTCGTCCCGCCGGCCGAGCCGAGCCAGGGGAGCACCGGCATGAGCCAGCCGCTGATCGAGCTGGTCGCCGGCCTCGAGCCGCTGACCTACGGCTGGGGCGGCATCGTCACCGGCGCGGCCATCGTGTTCTTCGCGTTCATCGGCTTCGACGTCGTCGCGACCACCGCCGAGGAGACCCGGAACCCCGCCCACGACGTGCCGCGAGGGATCCTCGGCTCGCTGCTGATCTGCACCGTCCTCTAC
>JBOHDD010000356.1:0-4762 GCA_050699155.1 Nocardioidaceae bacterium | reverse complement strand
CCCGTCACCTCGTCCGCGACCGCCTCGACCCCGTAGATTGCCGTCAACGGGCCGGCGGTCGCGTCAGCGGCGAAGTAGACACCGATGTGGCCATCGGCGGGCGGCTCACACCGCGCCTCGTTCGGGTCGACGCAAAGCTGCAAGGCCAGCCCCTGTGCATCCCGGTAGAAGCTCGGAACGTTCTGGTCGTTGACTCCGCCGCCCTGCGTGACGGCGCCGTTCGCCGGTCCCACGCTCGCGACGAGGCCTGTCGCTGCGAGCGCAGCGAGCGACAGGAGCGCCGCGGGTCGAGTCCCCCGGCGTCGAATCTTGGTGTGGTTGCGCATCGTGCATGCCTCCTCGGCACCCCGGATCACCACCGACAGCCGGTAGCGACTCGTTGCAGAGAGTGCACCCGTGGCGTCAAGGAACCGCAAACAGCCTCACGACCCGGCCTATCCCCCTAACGGCGGGGAAGGGCGTCACATGTGACCCTCTTCCCCGCCGTAAGCGAGCGGCTGGGGCTGCGTATGCCTCAGTCGTCAACCTGCGCGACGAAGTGACCCGGGCGCGCCTCGACCAGCGGCGCCTCGTCTGCCTCCCGCCGGGTCGTGAACGGCTGCGACGCCCGAGCGACGACGTCGTCCAGGGCTGACCGGGCATGCACACGGGGTACGGCGTCGAGCAGCATCTTCGTGTACGGGTGCATCGGGTCGGCGAACAGCTCGTCGGTGGGTGCCAGCTCGACCGCCCGCCCCAGGAACATCACCATCACGTGGTCGGTCAGATGACGGACGACCGACAGGTCGTGACTGATGAACAGGTACGTCAGACCGCGCTCCTCCTGGAGTCGGCGCATCAGGTTGATGATCTGCGCCTGCACGCTGACATCCAGAGCACTGACCGGCTCGTCGGCGACGATCAGCTCCGGGTCGATGATCAATGCCCGGGCGATGGCGACGCGCTGTGCCTGCCCGCCGGAGAGCTGGTAGGGGTAGCGGTCCCGGTGCCGGCGCGGGTCGAGTCCCACCGCGGTCAGGCTCTCGTCGACGCGCTGACGGCGGTCGCCGTCTATCCCGTGCACGCTGAGCGGCTTCTCGACGATCTGGCCCACCGAGCGGCGAGGGTTCAGGCTCGCGAGCGGGTCCTGGAAGATCATCTGGATGTTCCGCCGCAGTGGGCGAAGGTCGGCCTCGCTCAGGTTCGTGATGTCGCGGTCGTTGAAGACGATCCGCCCCTCGGTGGGCTTGTACAGCCGCGCGATGGTCCGGGCCAGGGTGGTCTTCCCGCTGCCCGACTCCCCGACGATCCCGAGCGTCCTGCCCGCCTCGACACCGAAGCTGACGCCGTCCACCGCCTTCACGACTGAGGTCTTACCGAGCAGCCGCTCGAGCGCACCCCCTGCCACGAAATGCTTCCGCAGGCCCTCCACACTCAGGATCATGAGGACGCGGGCTCCCTTCGGATGCAGCGGCACCAGTGGTCACGCTCCACCTCGGTACGGTCCGGCGGCAGGAGCGTCAGCTCGGGGTCGACCTGCCGGCACTCGTCGATCACCTCGCGGCAGCGGGTCGAGAACAGGCAGCCGCGCTCCCAGCCGATCAGGTCGGGCACCGTGCCCTCGATCGACTCCAGGCGGTCTCTTGGTGCGTCGAGGTCCGGAAGGCTGCGGAGCAGTCCCAGGGTGTACGGGTTCTGCGGGTTGTCGAGGAGCTCCCGCGTGGATGCCTGTTCGAAGATCTTCCCGGCATACATGATCGCCACCCTGTCGCAGACCTGGTTCACCACACCGAGATCGTGCGCGATCAGCAGTACGGCGGTGCCGAGCTGTCTCGCGAGCCGACGAAGCTCGGCAAGGATCTCGGCCTGGATCGTCACGTCGAGGGCCGTCGTCGGCTCGTCAGCGATCAGCAGGTCCGGCTTGCACGACAGCGCCATCGCGATCATCACGCGCTGACGCATCCCACCGGAGAACTGGTGCGGGAACTGGCGTGCGCGACGCTCGGGGTCGGGTATGCCGACGAGCCGCAGCATGTCGACGGCACGTGTCCACGCGTCACCCTTGCGCTGGGCGAAGGAGAGGTACTTGCGCGCGGCCTCGGTCCACAACGAGGTGCTCTCCCCCACGTCCTGATGCAGCCGGATCGCCTCGGCGACCTGTTCGCCGACTCGAAGCAGCGGGTTCAGGCTGGTCATCGGGTCCTGGAAGATGACCCCGATGCGACCGCCGCGAACGCTCCTCATCTCCCCCTCGTCCAGGGTGAGCAGGTCATGGCCCCTGAACAGCACCTTGCCGCCGACGATCTTCCCCGGCGGCGGGACCAGCCGGAGGGCACTCATCGCCAGCATCGTCTTGCCGGAACCCGACTCGCCGACCAGGCCGACGATCTCCCCCTCCTTGATGGTCAGGGCCACGTCGTTGACGGCCTTGACCTGACCCTCTTCGGTGTCGAAGTACGTGTGGAGCCCGCTGACGTCGAGCACGTTCATGTTGCCCATTTTCAGCTGGTTTCCGGTCCGCGGCTGTCGAACGCGTCCCGCAGGGAGTCGCCGAGCAGGTTCAGCGACAACACTGTCACCACGATCGCCAGACCCGGGAAGATGCTGAGCCACCACGCCTGCTGGAAGAAGTCGCGGCTCTCCGCGAGGATCAGCCCCCAGGTGGGCGTGCTGGGATCCACACCCAGCCCCAGAAAGGTCAGCGCGGCCTCACCGAGGATCCCGAGCCCGACCGCGATCGTCGCCTGCACCACCAGCGGACCGATCGCGTTCGGGAAGATCTCGGAGGTGATGATGCCTCGAGAGGACATGCCGGTGACCCTGGCAGCGAGCACGAACTCCTCCTGTCTCAGTCTCAGCGCTTCCGCGCGGGCCAGCCGAGCGAAGTCGTCGACGTACGCAAAGGCGATCGCGATGATCACCTTCTCCACGCCAATGCCGAAGATGCTGATCAGCCCGATCGCCAGGATCAGCTCGGGGAACGCCCACTGCAGGTCGACGTACCGGCTGATGACGTCGTCGACCCACCCGCCGAAGTATCCGGCCAGCAGCCCGAGGGTGACTCCGATCAGCATCCCGATCGACGCCACACCGAGGCCGACCATCGCCGACACCCGGGCACCGCCGATCACCCTGCTCAGCACATCGCGGCCCAGGGAGTCCGTGCCCATCGGATGCTCGATGGTCGGGGAGAGCAGCAGTTCGAAGTCCTGCGCGCGAGGGTCGTACGGCGCCAGGAGGGGACCGAAGAGGGCGACGAGCCCGAGCAGCGCGACCAGGACCAGGCTCACCACCGCCTTCCGGTCCTGCCTGAGCGCACGCAGAACCTGGCCGAGGGTGCCCATCAGTCACCACCCCTGAACCGGATCCGCGGGTTGATGGCCGCGTAGAGGATGTCCGTGGCCAGGTTGGTGAGGACGAACACGACGCTGACGAGCAGGATCGCTCCCTGGATCAGCGGGTAGTCCCGACTGATCACCGCGTCCACGAGCAGCCGGCCGACACCCTGAATGGCGAAGACCGTCTCGATCACCGCAGCGCCCGACAGCAGCAGCGCCAGTTGGATGCTCCCCACCGTCACGATCGGGATCAGTGCGTTCGGCAGGGCGTGCTTGACGAGGATCACGCCCTCACGCATGCCTTTGGCCCGAGCCGTGCGGATGTACGGCTGACCCAGCACCTCGATCACGCTGCCACGGGTGATGCGCGTGACGATCGCGCCGTAGAGGAGCCCCAGCGAGATGGACGGCAGGACGAGGGTGGAGAACCACGGGACTACCCCGGCGGACAGCGGTTCGTAGCCGAACGCGGGGAGCCAGCCGAGGTTCACCGAGAAGGCGAGGATCAGGATGATCCCGAACCAGAACGACGGCATGCTGATCCCGAGCAGTGCGACGACGCTCGCCACATGGTCCTGCCACTGGTACCTCCGGACGGCGGAGATGACACCAAGCGGGATCGCCATGGTGATCCCCAGCAGGAAGGCGACCACGGTGAGGCTCAGAGTCCTGGGAAAGGCCTCCGCCATCGCTGTGGCGACCGGCTGGTCGGTGTAGAAGGACGTGCCGAAGTCCAGCGTGAGGGCGTTGGTGAGAAAGCTCAGGTACTGCGCACCCAGCGGCTCGTCGAGCCCCAGCCTGCGGCGTACGTTCTCCCCCGCCTCCACGGTGTACTCAGGGCCGAGGATCGCCCGCACCGGGTCGCCCGGGATCAGGTGCGCGATGAAGAACACCACGGTGGCGACCGCCCAGACCACGAACAGGGCGTGCAGCAGCCGCTTCGCGATGTAGAGGGTCACTCGGCGGCCCCCACGTTCGCCCCTACGGTCACGCTTGGTCGACCCACACGGTGTGGAACGGCCGCAGCTCCGGAAGGTGCTCGAACCCCCGGACCTTGGTGCTGAAGGCGGCGACATCCTCGAGGTGGACGGTGAACCCCGCGGCCACGTCCTCGATGAGCAGGTCCTCGACCTCGCCGAGCGCCTGTGCCCGCTTGGCCTCGTCCATCTCGCGTCTCTGTGCCTCGAGGAGAGTGTCGGCCTGCGGGTTGGAGTACCCGTAGGAGTTGAAGTCCTGGTCGGTGCCGAAGAACAGGTACGTCGACTCGTCGGGGTCGAAGTCCGTCACGCTCCCGGAGTGGATGACCTGGTAGTTGCTCTCGTCCCTACGGGTGATGTAGACGGTCTCCTCGACGAGGTCGAGGTTGACCTTGACGCCCGCCTTGGACAACATGTCGGCGATCACCTGGAGCTCTCGCTGGTCCTCAGAGGTTCCCATCAGGTCGA
>JBOHDD010000355.1:0-15848 GCA_050699155.1 Nocardioidaceae bacterium | reverse complement strand
TGCTCGCGTCTCCGCGTCGACCCGGCGAGGGCGGCGGCGTTCGAGGACTCGACGTCGGGCGTGCGTGCCGCCGTGTCCGCCGGGATCTCGCAGGTGTTCGGCGTACTCACGACGTCTGACCGGGAGGCGTTGCGCGCCGCCGGGGCGCACCACGTCATCGACGACCTGTCCGCTATCGCCTGACCGGCGGCGCTTCCCGAGGCGTGTGGGGCCTTTCCCGGGCTCATACGCCTCGGGAAGCACCCATAACACCCGGTTACATGGCGCGTGGGGCGGGGAGGCAGCGGGCGTGGGCTGGGCTACTTGGCCAAGCTGGTGCCGGTCGAGCGGAGGTTCTCGCAGGCGAGTGCGACCCGGTCGGCCATCGACTGCTCGGCGGCCTTGCCCCACGTGCGGGGGTCGTACTGCTTCTTGTTGCCGACCTCCCCGTCGACCTTCAGCACGCCCTCGTAGTTGCTGAACATGTGCGCGGCCACCGCACGGGTGAAGGCGTACTGCGTGTCGGTGTCGACGTTCATCTTCACCACGCCGTAGTCCAGCGTCTCCCGGATCTCCTCCAGCAGCGACCCCGACCCACCATGGAAGACTAGGTCGAACGGCTTGGCGCCGTCATCGAGCCCGTGCTTGGAGGCCACCGCGTGCTGTGCCTCCTTCAGGATCTCCGGACGCAGCTTGACGTTGCCGGGCTTGTAGACACCGTGCACGTTGCCGAAGGTCAGTGCCGCCATGAACCGGCCCTTGTCACCGAGCCCGAGGACCTCCGCCGCGCGCACCGCGTCACCGGGTGCGGAGTACAGCTTCTCGTCCATCTCGCCGACGATGCCGTCCTCCTCGCCACCGACGATGCCGATCTCGATCTCGAGCACCACGTTGGCCGCGGCCGACCTGTCGAGTAGGTCACGGGCGATGGAGAGGTTCTCCTCCAGCTCCACGGCCGAGCCGTCCCACATGTGCGACTGGAACAGCGGCTCCCCACCGCGCTGGACCCGCTCCTGCGACAGCTCGAGCAGCGGACGGACGAACCCGTCCAGCTTCTCCATCGGACAGTGGTCGGTGTGCAGGGCGACGTTGACCGGGTAGTTCGCGGCGACCTCTCGGGCGTACGTCGCGAAGGCCACGGACCCCGAGACCATGTTCTTCACCGACGAACCGGACAGGTACTCCGCACCGCCGGTCGAGACCTGCACGATCCCGTCGGACCCGGCATCGGAGAAGCCGCGCAGCGCCGCATGCAGGGTCTGCGACGAGGTCACGTTGATCGCGGGATAGGCGAACCGCTCACGCTTCGCCTTGTCCAGCATCTCGGCGTACACCTCTGGCGTGGCAATAGGCATCGGAAGGACTCCTCGAACGAACAGGGCTGGATGTGTCTGCCCACACTATGCCGTCAGCACCGAGCGGCCGACCCATAGCCCCTGGCCCGGTCACATCTGGGACAGCAGCGACCGGGCCGCGACCTGGACCGGGTCCCACACGGAGGAGAACGGCGGCGCATACCCCAGGTCGCTCATCACCACGTCCTGGACCGTCATCCCGGCATGGAGCACGGTGGCGCAGGTGTCGATCCGGATCGCCGAGCCCTCCCGGCCCACGATCTGCGCGCCGAGCACCCGTCCGTCGTCCCGCTCGCACAGCATCTTCACGGTCATCGCGCGGGCGCCGGGCATGTACCCGGCCCGGGTGGTCGTCTCGATCCCGGCGGTGAGTACGTCGAACCCCAGGTCGCGCGCCTCCGCCTCGCCGAGCCCGGTGCGTGCGACCTCGAGGTCGCACACCTTGCTCATCGCCGTCTTCAGGATCCCGGGGAACTCCGCATCCCGTCCGCCGATGCCCAGCCCGGCGACCAACCCCTGCTTGTTGGCGTGCGTGCCCAGCGGCACGTGCACCCAGCGTGCCGCCATCCGGTCCCACGACTCGACACAGTCACCGGCTGCCCACACACCGTCGTACCCCTCCACCTGCATCCGCCGGTTGACCCGGAGCCCGCCGCTGGCACCGAGCGGCAGGGAGGTCCCGTCGGCGAGCGCCGTCGCCGGGCGCACGCCGATGCCCAGGACGACGATGTCGACGGCGTACGACGCGCCTCCGGCGCGGACCGCTGTCGCCGTCCCGTTGCCGTCGGTCTCCACCGCCTCGACGTCGACACCGCACTCGACGTCGATCCCCATGCCCTCCATCGCGTGCGCGACCAGCCTGCCCAGATCGGGGTCCAGCGTGGTCATCGGCTGCGGTGCCTTGTCGACGACGGTGACGTCGTAGCCCCGGCGGACCAGCGCCTCGGCCATCTCGATCCCGATGTAGCCGCCACCGACGACGACCGCGCTGCGCGCGTCGGGCTCCACCGTCTGCAGCTGCTCGATCACCCGCCGGCCGTCGTCGAGCGTCTGCACCCCCAGCACGTTGGGCGCATCGAGGCCGGGAAGGTCGGGGCGCACGGGCTCGGCACCGGTGGCGATCATCAGCTGGTCGAAGCCGATCGGCTCCGCCCCGTCGACCAGCACCCGTCCCCCGTCGAGGTCGAGCCCCGTCGCCCGGCGGTGCAGGCGTACGTCGATCCCGTTGCGACGGTGGGCCTCCGGCGTACGCGCCACCAGGCGGTCGGCGTCATCGACGTCGCCCGCCACCCAGTACGGGATGCCGCAGGCGGAGTACGACGTGTACGACCCCTGCTCCAGCACGACGACCTCCAGGTCGTCACCGCGCAGTCGCTTCGCCCGGCTCGCCGCGGTCATGCCGGCCGCGTCACCGCCGACCACCACCAGTCGCTCGCTCATGGCCGTGACGATACGGCGGAGTCAGGCGGCGTGCTGGCGCACCCAGCAGTGCATCGCGATCGCGGCGGCGGCCGACGCGTTGATCGAGCGGGTGGACCCGAACTGCGCGATCGACAGCATGCTGTCGCAGGCCCCGCGCGCACCGTCGGACAGTCCCGGACCCTCCTGCCCGAACAACAGGACACACCTGCGCGGCATCGCAAAGGTCTCCAGGGGCGCGGCTCCGGGCAGGTTGTCGACGCCGAGCAGCGGCAGACCGTCCTGCCGCGCCCAGGCCGCCAGGTCGTCGAGACCGGGATGGTGAACGATGTGCTGGTAGCGGTCGGTCACCATCGCACCCCTCCGGTTCCAGCGGCGGCGGCCGACGATGTGCACCTGCGCGGCGAGGAAGGCGTTGGCGGTACGCACGATCGCGCCGATGTTGAAGTCGTGCTGCCAGTTCTCGATGGCGACGTGGAACGGATGCCTGCGCTCATCGAGGTCGGCGACGATCGCCTCGACCCGCCAGTAGCGGTAACGGTCGGCCACATTGCGGTGGTCGCCGTGCTCGAGCAGCTCGGGGTCGAGCCGCTGGTCATCCGGCCATGGCCGTGGACATGGCCCGACACCGACGGGAGGGACACCGCGTACGACGTACCCCTCCGACGGCTCCATGATCGGGGAGTCACCCACGACGCCGGGCAGTCCGCTCACGCACCAACCGGTTGACGACGAACCACGCCACCGCGACCAGCACGACCACGATGACCAGCTTCTGCAGCGGGTCGGCGTAGCGCTCCACCAGGTGCCAGTTCTCGCCGAGGATGAAGCCGGACATCACGAAGATGACGTTCCAGATCAGGCTGCCCAGCGTCGTGTAGAGCACGAACACCGGCAGCCGCATCCGTTCGATACCCGCGGGGATCGAGATGAAGCTGCGGAAGATCGGGACCATGCGGCCGAAGAACACCGCCTTGGTGCCGTGCCGGGCGAACCAGCCTTCGGCCTTGTCGACGTCCTCCACCCTGATCAGAGGCATCCGCACCGCGATCGCGCGCATCCTCCGCCGTCCCAGGAGAGCGCCCAGGAGGTAGAGCACGAGGGCGCCGACGACCGAGCCGACGGTGGTCCAGACCAGCGCACTCGCCAGGCTCATGTCGCCGCGGCTGGCGGTGAACCCGGCCAGCGGCAGGATGACCTCACTGGGCAGCGGCGGGAAGAGGTTCTCCAGCGCGATCGCGATCCCGGCACCCGGGCCACCCATCGCCTCCATCAGCGAGACCGCCCACCCCGCGACGCCTCCGAGCTCGGCATCCTCGCCGGTGGCGACCACGACCGGACCGAGCAGGCTCACAGCCCCAGGTCCTCCAGACCGATCGCGAAGCGGTACTCCAGCCCCGCGGCCTCGACCCGCTCCCGGGCGCCGGTGTCGCGGTCGACGACCACCGCGACCGCGACGACCTCCGCGCCTGCCTCCCGCAGGGCCTGCACCGCGGTGAGCACCGACCCGCCGGTGGTGGAGGTGTCCTCCACGGCCAGCACACGGCGGCCGGCGACATCGGGGCCCTCGATCTGTCGCTGCAGCCCGTGCGTCTTCTCGGACTTGCGCACCACGAAGGCGTCAAGCCGTCGGCCGTCGGCCCGGCCCGTGTGCAGCATCGCGGTCGCGACCGGGTCGGCGCCCAGCGTGAGCCCACCAACGGCGTCGAACTCGAGGTCGGCGGTCAGGTCGCGCATCACCCGCCCGACCAGCGGAGCGGCGTCGGCGTCCAGGGTGACGCGACGCAGGTCGACGTAGTAGTCGGCCTCGCGCCCGGACGACAACGTGACCCTGCCGTGCACGACGGCCAACTTCTTGACCTGTTCGACCAGCTGCTGGCGATCGTCCATGGCGCCGGACTCTACGCGGAGACTCAACCCCGCTTGCGCTCGGTGTCGACGAGCTGGCCGAAGGCGATCATCCGGTCGCTGGTGTGGAAGAGCTCGGCACAGGTGGTCAACGTGATCCGAGCGCGATCCGGCGGTGTGCGGCTCGGCTTGCCGGGGATGGGGTCGAGCACCCACGTGTCCTCCGGTTGCACGATGAGCCTGTTGGGGTTGCTGGTGAGCTTGTAGGAGTAGACAGCGTCCGACGTCTCCACCTCCACCTCGTCACCGGGCCGCAGGGCGGGCAGCTCGCGGAACGGCTCGCCGTGGGTGACCCGGTGCCCGGCGACGGCGAAGTTGCCGACCTGCCCGGGCAGCGCCGTACCCGGGTAGTGGCCCAGCCCCTGCGCGAGGTCCCCGGGCCGCACGCCCTCGATCACGGGTACGACGAACTCGTCGCCGAACCGCGGGATGCGGACCAGGGCGATCGCGTCGCCGAGCTCGGCCGCGCCCTGAGGGCCCAGCAGGTCCTCGACGGCGGGGTCGTCCCACGACGACAGCAGGTCCTGGGTGATGTCGCCCTGAGCCTCCTTGGCGACGATGTTGGTCCCCCAGTACTGCCATGCCACGTAGCCGAGCAGCGACAGCCCGACCAGCATCAGCGCCGACGCGACGACGAGCAGGCCGAGACGACGCCGGGGCTTTGCGGGGCTGGGGGCGAACTCTGGCACCCGACCATTGTCCATCGCGTCCACATTGCCCGAGTCCCCGGCCGGGCCCGTCTACAGTCGGTGCATGACTGACCCACGGATGGCATCGCGTCTGCATGGCCTGGGTACGACGATCTTCGCGGAGATGTCGGCGTTGGCTCTGCGGACCGGTTCGGTCAACCTCGGCCAGGGCTTCCCCGACACCGACGGACCCGACACCGTGATCGAGGCAGCGGTGAAGGCCATGCAGTCGGGTCGCAACCAGTACGCACCCGGCGTCGGCGTGCCCGAGCTGCGCTCCGCCGTGGCCGAGCACCAGCGGCGGTTCTACGACCTGGAGTACGACCCGGACACCGAGGTGCTGGTCACCACGGGTGCGACCGAGGCGGTCGCGGCGGCGATGCTCGCCCTGGTCGAGCCGGGCGACGAGGTGGTGCTGCTCGAGCCGTACTACGACTCCTACGTCGCGGTCATCGCGATGGCCGGTGGCGTCCGGGTGCCCCTCACGCTGCGACCGCCCGACTTCAGGCTGGACGTCGACGCGCTGCGCACAGCGATCACGCCACGAACCAAGCTGCTGCTGGTCAACTCCCCGCACAACCCCACGGGGAGCGTGCTCGACGACCATGAGCTCGCAGCGATCGCCGACGTCGCGGTCGAGCACGACCTCGTCGTGGTGACGGACGAGGTGTACGAACACCTGACCTATGACGGGGCGCCGCACCGCCCGCTGGCGACGTACCCGGGAATGCGCGAGCGCACCGTCAGCATCTCCAGTGGCGGCAAGTCGTTCTCGTTCACCGGTTGGAAGGTCGGCTGGGTCTGCACCTCACCCGGACTGCTGGGCGCGGTCAACACCGCCAAGCAGTTCCTCAGCTTCACCTCCGGCGCACCGCTGCAGCCGGCCATCGCGCACGCGCTCGGTCTCGGCGACGACTACTTCGAGTCGCTGCGCTCCTCACTGCAGGGCAAACGGGACCGGTTGTGCGACGGCCTGTCGGACGTGGGGTTGGAGGTGTTCCGGCCACAGGGCACCTACTTCGTCACCACCGACATCCGCAGCATCGGCGCCGACGACGGGGTGCGGTTCTGCATGTCGCTACCCGAGCGCTGTGGTGTGGTCGCCGTCCCGCACGAGGTGTTCTATGACCACACCGAGGTCGGCCGGCCCCTCGTCCGGTGGGCGTTCTGCAAGCGCGACGAGGTCCTCGACGAGGCGATCTCGCGGCTACGCAGCGGCCTGCGCTGACGGCCGCGACGTCACCAGGGCTGGTTGCGCCTCGGCTGCTCAGGCGGAGGGTACGGCGGGTAGTCCGGCGGCGAGCCCGATGGTGGTCCTGGGGGCGGGCCCGGTCGAGACGCCGACGTGTACCACTGCCGTGACGCGGGTAGCCACAGGAGTACGACGACGATCGCGACCCAGACGATCGTGACCAGCACCGCGAGCTGGCCCATCAGCAGGGCGAAGACCTGCAGCAGCATGTAGGCGGCGCCCATCACGGTGACCGTCACCGCGGCCCAGTTGAGACGTCGCCAGGAGAACACCGACACCACCAGCACCGCGACCGACCACAGGGCCGTCAACGCACCCGCGACCCGGAGCTGGGTGGCCAGCTCGTCGGCGTCGACGCCGGTCGACGGCATCTGCTCCATCACCACGTCCATGATCTCGGGGCTGCTCGCGGCGACTACGAAGAATGCACCCGTGATCAGGCCGAAGGCGGTGCCGACCCAGGTGAGCACGTGCGCGGTGACCACCGATCCCGGCCTCCGGTCGGGGCCGACCTGCGGCGGTGGGCCGTAGTACGCCTGCGGATAGCCGTACCCCTGCTCCTGCGCGGGCGGGTAGCCGTACGGGTAGGGGTAGGGACCCGGCCGCTGGCCGCCGTCGGGGTAGGTCGGTTGGCCGGTCGGCGGCTCGGTCGGCGGCTCGGTCGGCTGCTCGGTCGGCTGCTCGGTCGGCGGCTCCGTCGGCTGCTCGGTCGGCGGCTCGGGCTCGGAGCCTGTGTCCGAGCCGGACGTGGTGGCGAACCAGGCACGCACCTGCGGCCGCCACAGCAGGGACACCGTGTAGGCCAGGAAGATCGCGATGAAGACACCGGTCAGCCCGGACGCGAGGACGAGCAGCGCGGCGGCTGCACCGAGCACCGTCAGTGCGATCCGGGAGGCGTTGTGCCGCCGCATCACGAACACGGCGAACACGATCGCCGCGACACTTGCCGCAGCGGCCACCATCAGCCCCACCTCGACCAGGTTGAGCACCGTCTCGACCGAGACGTCGACCGCGGAGAACTGCTCGTCACCGAGCAGTGTCTCGACCTCGCGGCGTACCTGGGAGCTGCCCAGCTGTCCCTGGGTGGAGAAGATGCCGATGAGAGCCATCGCCGACCCCAGGATCGTCATCACCGCAGCGAAGACGACGTCCCGAGGTCGGGCTGCTGCACTTGTCACCGTCTCATCCCATCATGTCGCGGTCACGGTCAGCCGGTCGCGTTCTTCGTCGAGGTCCACCCGCACCCCCGACCCGTCGACGACATCACCTGCGAGCATCGCGCGAGCGAGCTGGTCGCCGATCGCGCTCTGCACCAGCCGGCGCAGCGGACGGGCACCGTAGACCGGGTCGAAGCCGGTGAGCGCCAACCACTCCCGGGCCGCCGGCGACACCTCCAGTGTGATCCGGCGCTCGGCCAGCCGTGCGGCCAGGTGCGCCACCTGCAGGTCCACGATGCTGGTCAGCTGTGCCGTGTCGAGCGCGTCGAACAGCACCACCTCGTCGAGACGGTTGAGGAACTCGGGCTTGAAGTGTGCCCGGACGACCGCCATCACCTGGTCGCCCTTCTGCTGCTCGTCGAGCACAGGGTCGGCGAGGAACTGCGATCCCAGGTTCGAGGTGAGGATCAGGATGGTGTTGCGGAAGTCGACAGTGCGGCCCTGGCCGTCAGTCAGCCGACCGTCGTCGAGCACCTGCAGCAGCGTGTCGAAGACCTCGGGATGGGCCTTCTCGACCTCGTCGAGGAGAACGACGGAGTACGGCCGGCGGCGCACCGCCTCGGTGAGCTGGCCGCCCTCCTCGTAACCGACGTAGCCGGGCGGCGCACCGACGAGCCGGGCGACCGAATGCTTCTCGCCGTACTCACTCATGTCCACGCGCACGATCGCGCGCTCGTCGTCGAACAGGAACTCCGCCAGCGCCTTCGCCAGCTCGGTCTTGCCGACCCCGGTCGGGCCGAGGAACAGGAACGAGCCGGTCGGGCGGTCGGGGTCGGCGACCCCGGCGCGGGCCCGGCGTACGGCATCGGACACGGCCGCGACCGCGGTCGTCTGCCCGATCAGCCGACGACCCAGCTCGTCCTCCATCCGCAGCAGCTTGCCGGTCTCACCCTCCAGTAGCCGGCCGGTCGGGATGCCGGTCCAGGACGCGACCACCTCGGCGACCTCGTCGGCGCCCACCTCCTCGCGCACCATCGGGTCCTCGGCGTGCGTCTCCTCGACCGCCTGTGCACGCGAGAGGTCCTTCTCCAGCTCCGGGATCTCGCCGTAGTTCAACCTGCTCGCCGTCTCCAGGTCACCCTCGCGCTGCGCGCGCTCGGCTTGTCCCCGAAGGTCGTCGATGCGCTGCTTGATCTCGCCGACGCGGTTGAGCTCCTGCTTCTCCCGCTCCCAGCGGGTCTCGAGCCCACGCAGCTGCTCCTCCTTGTCCGCCAGCTCCGCGCGCAGCCGGTCCAGGCGCTCGATGCTGGAGGCGTCCTCCTCCGACGACAGGTGGAACTCCTCCATCTTCAGCCGGTCGACGGCACGGCGCAGCTCGTCGATCTCCACCGGCGAGGAGTCGATCTCCATTCGCAGCCGGCTGCTTGCCTCGTCGATCAGGTCGATCGCCTTGTCCGGCAGCTGCCGGCCGGTGATGTAGCGGTGGGACAGGCTCGCGGCCGCGATCAGTGCGGAGTCGGAGATCGCCACCTTGTGATGCGCCTCGTAACGCTCCTTCAGACCACGCAGGATCGCGACGGTGTCCGCTACCGAGGGCTCACCGACGTACACCTGCTGGAAGCGACGCTCGAGCGCGGCGTCCTTCTCGACCCGCTCGCGGTACTCGTCGAGGGTGGTGGCACCGATCATCCGCAGCTCACCACGAGCCAGCATCGGCTTGAGCATGTTGCCCGCATCCATGGCCGACTCGCCGGTCGCCCCGGCACCCACGACGGTGTGCAGCTCGTCGATGAAGGTGATGATCCGACCGTCGCTGGACTTGATCTCTTCCAGCACCGCCTTCAGCCGCTCCTCGAACTCGCCGCGGTACTTCGCGCCGGCGACCATCGCGCCCAGGTCGAGACTGACCAGACGACGGCCGCGCAGTGACTCGGGCACGTCGCCGGCCACGATCCGCTGAGCCAGCCCCTCGACGACCGCGGTCTTGCCGACACCCGGCTCCCCGATCAGCACCGGGTTGTTCTTGGTGCGACGTGACAGCACCTGGATGACGCGGCGGATCTCGGAGTCCCTGCCGATCACCGGGTCGAGCCTGCCCGACTCGGCACTGGCGGTGAGGTCGACGCCGTACTTCTCCAGTGCCTGGTAGGTGCCTTCGGGATCCTTGCTGGTCACCTTGGCCGAGCCGCGGACCTGGGAGAACGCCTCGAGCAATGCGTCCGGGACCGCACCGACCCCGGCGAGCAGTGTCTTGGCGGAGCTGTCCACCGTCGCGAGCCCGACCAGGAGATGCTCGGTGGAGACGTACTCGTCGCCGAGTCCGCCGGCACAGTCCTCTGCGGCCTGGAACACCTGCAGCGCCGAGCGCGACCACGACGGCGGGGAGACCGTGCTGCCACTGGCGGTCGGCAGCTTGGCGACCGCGTCCGCGGCGCCGCGCCGGACGTCGTCACGGTTGGCGCCGACCGCCTCCAGCAGGGAGCCTGCCGTACTGTCCGGCTGCTCGAGCAGTGTGAGCAGCAGGTGCGCGGGCTCGACGTACGGGTTGCCCCCCGTCGCGGCGCGTTGCCCGGCGGCAGCCGCCGCCTCCTGGCTCTTCGTGGTCAGCTTGTTCGGGTCCATCCCTGGTGGCTCCCCCTTCGGGCTCGAGGCGTACGTCGAGCCGACGACCGCGGACGATGTCGGCTATCCCATTCAACGCATACGAAGTTGAGTCCATTCCGCTCAACCCTGCTGGTGACGCGCCAATCCTGCGCGCGGTCAGCGTGGCGTCCGCAGCAGGCGCGGCATGCAGGTGTCGGCCGAGCCGAAGGTGAACCGGGGGAGCTCGAAGGCGGTGGACTCGTCGGGCCGGAGGACGAACTCCTTGACCTTCTCCCCCGACACCTGGTCGGCGCCCCGGACGGTGGCGACGGTCAGCGTGTAGATCATCGCGTCCGACGCAGAGTTGGTGATCACCCCGGTGGCGCGCCAGGCACCCGACTCGCGGCGACCGCAGGTGAAGTTGGCCAGGTCGGCGGCCGCGCTCTCTGCCTTCGGCTCCGCGACCGCGGCTCGCTGGGTGCTCGCCCCCGGCGAGGCGGTCGCACTCGGTGCGCTCGACGCGGTCGGAGCCGCGCTCGTCGTTGCCGCGTCGGAGTCGCCGCCGCAGGACGTGAGGAGCAGCGCCAGGGCCGCCAGGGCGGCCGGGGCACAACGACGTAAGCCGACTCTCACCGACTCATTGTCGCGCGGTCGGCCGGGCGGACCGGCCAGGTGCGGGGGTGTGTCGCCCGAACGCCGGCCGGCTCAGCGAGGCCGGCGCCAGCGCACCACCGCACTCGAGCGCGGGGTGGCCACGGCCGGCAGCCGGCGGTCCAGCAGGGAGGCCTTGGCCAGGTCGAGCGCATCCTGCAGGTGCACGACCTGGTCGCGCAGGTCCTGGACCTCCGACTGCAGGGCGAGAATCTGACGCACCCCCTCCAGGCCGATCCCCTGCGCGGTCAGGCGGGCGACCTCACGAAGCTGCTCGATGTCGTGCCAGGAGTAGCGGCGCCCGCCACCACCGGTGCGCCCCGGGCTGACCAGGCCGATCCGGTCATAACCCCGCAGCGTCTGCGGATGCATCCCACTCAGCTCGGCCGCCACGCTGATCACGAACACCGGGGCCTCCCGGTGCCGGAACTCGAACCCCGCGTGCTCGGTCATGACCTCAGTCCCTCGTCCTGGTGAACAGGTCCGCCCGCAGGTCGGCGCCGTCGGAGCTGGCCCGCAGGGCCTCGATGGCGGCGCGGGACTCGTCGTTGAGCGAGGAGGGTACGACGACGTCCACCGTGACCAGCTGGTCGCCACGGGTGCCGTCCTTCCGTCGTACGCCGCGACCACGCACCCGGAAGGTCCGGCCGTTCGGGGTGCCTGCCGGGACCTTCAACGTGACGGGTGTGCCGTCCAGGGTCGGCACCTTGATGTCGGCGCCGAGTGCCGCCTCGTCGAACGAGACCGGGACGGTGACCGTCAGGTTGTCGCCGGAGCGACCGAACAAGGAATGTGGGTTCACGTGCACCACCACGAAGAGATCGCCGGCAGGACCCCCACGCTCTCCGGGCGCACCCTTCCCGCGCAACCGGATCCGCTGGTTGTCCTGCACACCTGCCGGGATGCGCACCTGGAGGGTTCGCGTCGAGGTGCCCCGGCCGGAGCCGTGGCAGGTGGGACATGGGTCCTCGACGACGAGGCCCCGGCCACGGCAGGGCTGGCAGGGCTCAGTCATCGCGAACACGCCACCCTCGCTGGTGGTCTGCATCCCGGTGCCCGAGCAGGTGGGGCACACCTTGGGCACGGTGCCGCTGCGAGCGCCGGTGCCCGAGCAGGCCGAACACGCGGCGTCGCTGCTCATCCGCAATGGGACGGTGATCCCGCTGATCGCCTGGTCGAAGGAGATCGTGGTCTCGGTCTCGACGTCGGCGCCGCGCCGCGGTGCGGCGGTGGTACGCCGCGCCCCGCCACCGGCGAAGATGTCGCCGAGCAGGTCACCGAGGCCACCGTCGTGGTGCCGCTCGCCCCCGAACAGGTCGCCGAGGTCGAACGTCGTGGTGCCACCACGCGTGCCACCACCGCTGCGGGGACGGAAGCCACCGGCACCGAACATGCTGCGCGCCTGGTCGTACTCCTTGCGCTTGGCCGGGTCGGACAGCACGGCGTTGGCCTCGCTGATGGCCTTGAACCGGTTCTCCGCGGCGGTGTCACCGGGGTTGGCGTCGGGATGGTTGGCGCGCGCGAGCCTGCGGTAGGCCTTCTTGACGTCCTCGGTACTGGCGTCCTTGGACACCCCGAGCACCTTGTAGAAGTCCTTCTGCAGCCAGTCGCTGCTGCTCATCCGGTCACCTCCCCTCTGCCGTCGTGGACCCGCTCAGGACCCGTCGCCGTGCGCCGGCTCGGCGGATGCGCCCGCCGGCTCGCCGGGCTCAGCCACCGCCACCCGGGCGGGACGGATGATCCGCTCGCCGATCCGGTATCCGGGCTGCAGGATCGCCGTGCACGTCGGCCCGTCGATGTCGTCGGCGTGCGCATGCATCAACGCCTCGTGGATACGCGGGTCGAACCCGTCGCCCACCTCGCCGTACCGCTCGAGACCGAGCCCGGAGACCGTGCGGTTGAGCGAGTCGGCGACCGCCTTGAAGCCGCCCTCGAGCTCGCCGTGCTCACGGGCACGGTCGAGGTCGTCGAGCACCGGCAGCAACGCGGTCAGCACGCTGGCCGTCGCGCTGTCACGCACGAGCTCACGATCACGGTCGACGCGGCGCTTGTAGTTGACGTAGTCCGCCTGGAGCCGCTGGAGGTCCAGCGTGCGCTCGGCCAGCGACGTCTCCAGCTCAGCCGCCCGGTCGACCGGCTCAGCGGTCTCGACCTGCTCGGCCGGGTCGGTGTCGGATCCTTCCGGCTGCAGGTCGGGGTCGAGGGCGGGGTCGACGTGCTCGTCGCCTACGGCATCCTGGGGCTGCTCGGGAGCCGCAGTCTGCTGCGGCTCCCGAAGCTCTCCGGTCTCGGGGTCGATGCGGCGCCGGTCCCGAAAGACCGGCCTGTCACCGGACTCCGTCACTTCTGCTCGCCCCCGGTGGTGCCGTCGGTGGTGCCCTCGGTGGACCCGTCACCCTCGTCGACGATCTCGGCGTCGACCACGTCGTCCTCGGCCTGAGCGTCGGTGGTGGTGTCACCGCCGGCAGCGGCCGCGCCCTCGGGCCCGGCCTCGGCGTACATCGCCGAGCCCATCTTCTGGCTGGACTCTGCGAGCCTGGCCGCGGCGGACTTCACCGCGTCGGTGTCGTCGCCCTCGAGCGCCTTCTTCAGCGCTTCGACGTCGGTCTCGACCTCCGTCTTCACGTCCGCCGGGATCTTGTCGGCGTTCTCGGCGAGAAACTTCTCGCTGGTGTAGACGGCGCTGTCGGCCTGGTTGCGGATCTCCACCGCCTCACGACGCTGACGGTCCTCCTCGGCGTACTGCTCGGCCTCGTGGATCATCTTGTCGATGTCGTCCTTGGACAGCGCGGAGCCACCCGTGATCGTCATGGACTGTTCACGGCCGGTGCCACGGTCCTTGGCGGAGACATGCACGATGCCGTTGGCGTCGATGTCGAAGGTGACCTCGATCTGCGGGACGTTGCGCGGGGCCGGGGGGAGACCGGTCAGCTCGAAGTTGCCGAGCAGCTGGTTGGCCGCCGCCATCTCGCGCTCACCCTGGTAGACCTGGATCTGCACCGACGGCTGGTTGTCCTCCGCGGTGGTGAAGACCTCCGAGCGCTTGGTCGGGATCGTGGTGTTGCGCTCGATCAGCTTGGTCATCACGCCGCCCTTGGTCTCGATGCCCAGCGACAGCGGGGTCACGTCGAGCAGCAGCACGTCCTTGACCTCGCCCTTGAGCACGCCGGCCTGCAGGGCGGCACCGACCGCGACGACCTCGTCGGGGTTGACACCCTTGTTGGGCTCCTTGCCACCGGTGAGGTCCTTGACCAGCTCGGCCACTGCGGGCATCCGGGTGGAGCCGCCGACCAGGATCACGTGGTCGATCTGGGCGACGCTGATGTTGGCGTCCTTGATCACCTGCTCGAAGGGCTTCCTGGCCCGGTCGAGCAGATCTGACGTCATCTTCTGGAACTCGCTGCGGCTGAGCTTCTCCTCGAAGTGCAGCGGGCCCTCGGCACCTGCGGTGATGTAGGGGAGATGGATCGTCGTCTCCGACGTACCGGACAGCTCGATCTTCGCCTTCTCGGCGGCCTCCTGGAGGCGCTGCCGGGCGATCTTGTCCTTGCCCAGGTCGACGCCATTGGCGTTCTTGAACCTGTCGACCATCCAGTCGACGATCCGGTTGTCCCAGTCGTCACCACCGAGGTGGTTGTCGCCCGAGGTCGCCTTCACCTCCACGACCCCGTCGCCGATCTCGAGCAGGGACACGTCGAACGTGCCGCCACCGAGGTCGAAGACCAGGATCGTCTGGTCGTTCTCCTTCTCGAGGCCGTAGGCCAGCGCGGCAGCGGTCGGCTCATTGACGATGCGCTGCACGGTCATGCCGGCGATCTCACCGGCCTCCTTGGTGGCCTGACGCTGGGCGTCGGAGAAGTACGCCGGCACGGTGATGACCGCGTCGGTGACCGGCTCACCGAGGTAGGCCTCCGCGTCCCGCTTCAGCTTCTGCAGGACGAACGCGGAGATCTGCTGCGGCGTGAACTCCTTGCCGTCGAGCTCACGCTTCCAGTCCGTGCCCATCTCACGCTTGATCGAGCGGATGGTGCGATCGACGTTGGTGACCGCCTGACGCTTGGCGACCTCTCCGACGAGGACCTCGCCGTTCTTGGCGAAGGCGACGACCGAGGGCGTCGTCCGGGACCCCTCGGCGTTCGAGATGACGGTGGCTTCGCCACCCTCCAGAGCGGACACGACCGAGTTGGTCGTGCCGAGGTCGATTCCGACCGCGCGAGCCATGTGGTACCTCCACGAGTTCGAGTGATTCAGGGGACATTGTGCCGCGGGCGCCAACCTGAGGCAAAATACTTGAGTCTGTTGGGCTCAACTATAGCCACATGATCAAACGCAGGGATGCGGAGGGTTGTTCCTGACTGGCTCGGAGCCCACCCGTCGTACCGCCGCCGGCCCTGTCCTCCGTCGTACCGCCGTGCCTGCCCGCAGTCGTCGCGCGGGGTGCTCTCCAAGGCTTCTGGGTGGTTCCCCAGGCTCAGGAGCCTCGGGAAGCACGCATCACACCCGGTTACATGGCGCGTGGCGAGGGTCAGCCGAGGACGGGGCGGCCGCGCTGCCAGACGAAGGAGACCAGGGGGACGCCGGGCCGGTAGGCGAGGTGCACGTACGACGGCGCGTCCAGCACCGCGAAGTCCGCGAGCGCACCGGCGGAGAGCCGCCCCACGTCGTCCCGGCGCAGAGCGGCTGCGCCACCAGCGGTCGCCGACCACATCGCCTCGGCCGGGCTCATGTGCATCTCGCGTACGGCGAGAGCGACGCACAGCGGCATCGAGGAGGAGTAGCACGACCCGGGGTTGCAGTCCGAGGCCAACGCGACCACGACGCCGGCGGCCAGCAGAGCACGGGCGTCGGGGTAGGG
>JBOHDD010000354.1:0-1690 GCA_050699155.1 Nocardioidaceae bacterium | reverse complement strand
CTGCCCTGGCTGGAGCAGCTGCACGGGCGCACCGTCGTGATCAAGTACGGCGGCAACGCGATGGTCGACGAGGAGCTGCGCCTGGCGTTCGCGCGCGACATTGTCTTCCTCCGGTACGCCGGACTGCGGCCGGTGGTGGTCCACGGCGGTGGACCGCAGATCACCGAGATGCTGCGCAGACTGGACATCGACAGCGAGTTCAAAGGCGGCCTGCGGGTCACCACGCCGGAGACGATGGATGTCGTGCGGATGGTGCTCGTCGGCCAGGTCGGCCGTGAGCTGGTGGGCCTGCTGAACCAGCACGGACCTCTGGCGGTGGGCCTGTCCGGCGAGGACGCCGGCCTGTTCACCGCCGAGCGCACTCCCGCGGTGGTCGACGGGGAGCACGTGGACATCGGGCTCGTCGGCGACGTCGTGTCGGTGCGCCCCGAGGCGGTCCTCGACCTGATCGAGGCAGGGCGCATCCCGGTGGTGTCGAGTGTGGCGCCGGACGAGGACGGTCTGGTGCACAACGTCAACGCCGACACGGCCGCGTCCTGCCTGGCGGTGGCGCTCGGCGCGGAGAAGCTCGTCGTGCTCACAGATGTGGAGGGCCTGTACGCCGACTGGCCCGCCAGCGACGAGGTGATCAGCCAGATCCGCGCCAAGGAGCTCGACAGTCTGCTGCCCGGGCTGGCGTCGGGGATGATCCCCAAGATGGCGGCCTGTCTGCGGGCCGTCCGCGGCGGTGTCGCCCGGGCGCACGTGCTGGACGGCCGGGTCCCGCATGCGCTGCTGCTCGAGGTGTTCACCGACGAGGGGATCGGGACGATGGTGCTGCCCGACGCCGAGGACATGGAGGTGTCCGCGTGAGCACGACCGCGCAGTGGCTGGAGCGCTACTCCGGCGTGTACATGAAGACGTACGGCTCCCCCCGGACGACGCTGGTCCGCGGTGAGGGCTGCTACGTCTGGGACGCCGACGGCAACCGTTACCTCGACCTGCTCGCCGGCATCGCAGTGAACGCACTGGGGCACGCGCACCCGAAGGTCGTGGAGGCCGTGACCAGACAGCTGTCGACGCTGGGTCACGTGTCCAACTTCTTCACCACGCCCTCCCAGGTGGAGCTCAGCGAGCGGCTGCTGGGCCTGCTGGGGGCATCCGGACGCGTGTTCCTTGCCAACTCCGGCACCGAGGCCAACGAGGCCGCCTTCAAGATGACGCGCCGCACCGGCAGGACCAAGCTGGTCGCGGCGACCGGTGCCTTCCACGGCCGCACGATGGGCGCCCTGGCACTGACCGCGAAGCAGGCCTACCGGGAGCCGTTCGAGCCGCTGCCGGGCGACGTCGTGTTCGTGGAGTACGGCGATCCCGAAGCGCTGCGCGAGGCTGTCGACGACTCGACCGCTGCCGTCGTGCTCGAAGCCGTGCAGGGCGAGGCCGGTGCCGTCGTACCCCCCGCCGGATATCTGGAGACCGCCCGCGAGGCGACCACCGCGCACGGCGCGCTGTTGTGGTTCGACGAGGTGCAGTCCGGGATCGGGCGCACCGGTTGGTGGTTCGCCCACCAGGCCGCCGGCGTCAGCGCGGACGTGGTCACGGTCGCCAAGGGTCTGGGCGCCGGCGTGCCCATCGGCGCGACCATCGGCGTCGGTGCGGCCGGTGACCTGCTCGGGCCGGGCAACCACGGCACGACCTTCGGCGGCAACCC
>JBOHDD010000353.1:0-8492 GCA_050699155.1 Nocardioidaceae bacterium | reverse complement strand
GGGCGGGCTGTTCGGCATCTACCCCGAGGGCACGCGCTCCCACGACGGTCGCCTCTACCGGGGCCGGACGGGGCTGGCGCGGATGGCGCTGGAGGCCAAGGTGCCGGTGATCCCGGTCGCGGTGATCGACAGCAATGTGGTGGCGCCGCCGGGCAAGATCTTCGGCCGCTACGCCCGCCCCGGCGTCCGCTTCGGCAGGCCGATGGACTTCTCCCGCTACGAGGGGCTCGAGTCCGACCGCTACATCCTGCGTGCGATCACCGACGAGATCATGTACGAGATCATGCGGCTCTCCGGTCAGGAGTACGTCGACGTGTACGCCACGCGTGCCAAGGAGGAGTCCAAGCGCGCAGCCAAGTCGTCCGGCCCCGACTCCGGTGACTCCGCGCCCGACCTTCAGGCCTCCTGACCGCGGTGTCGTCCACCACCGCCGCGGCGTCGCTGGCTGTCGAGACCTCGCTGTTCCGTGCCCTCGCCGTCCTCCGGGCCGTGGTGCTGGCGTACGCCGTGGGGGTCAACGCCACCCGCTGGCGTGAGTTCGAGGTGCCCTGGCTGGGGTGGACGGTCGTGGCCGCGATCGCGCTCTGGACGCTGGTCATCTCCGTGGTCTACGAGGACGCGCGACGGCGTACGACGCCCTGGCTGCTGGCCGACCTGGCGGTCGCCGTGGCCGCCCTGCTGTCCACCCCGCTGGTGCTGTCACAGGAGCAGCTCGACGCCTCGGAGCCGACGGTGCCGACGTTCTGGGTGTCGGCAGCGCTGATCGCGTGGGCCGTCCACTGGCGCTGGGCCGGCGGCATGGTGGCGGCGGTGGCGATCTCGGCCTCCGACCTGTCCATCCGCGACACCGTCGACGCCGCCGCGGTCGGCAACATCTTCCTGATGTTCCTGGCCGCCGGGGTGATCGGCTACTGCATCGGCCTGCTGCGCGACGCCGCGGTGGCTCGGAGCCAGGCCGAGCGGCTGGCCGCGGCGGCGGCCGAGCGGGAGCGACTGGCCCGCGACATCCACGACGGCGTGCTCCAGGTGCTGGCGCTGGTGCAGCGCCGTGGCACCGAGCTCGGCGGTCCGGCCGCGGACCTCGGCCGGCTGGCGGGGGAGCAGGAGGTGTCGCTGCGGCACCTCGTGCAGCAGTCGGTGAGCGCGCCCGTCGGGTCGGACACCGTCGACGACGCCGACCGGGCCGACCTGGGCACGCAGCTCGACGCCCTGGGCAGCGGCCGGGTGACCGTGTCCACGACCGGTGAGCCGCTGTGGGTTCCGGCGTACACCGCACGCCAGGTGGTGGCGGCGGTCCGCGCGGCCCTGGACAACACCGCGACCCACGCGGGGCCGGACGCGCACGCGTGGGTGCTGGTCGAGGAGGAGACCGACGAGATCGTGGTCAGTGTGCGCGACGACGGGCCCGGCATCCCCGACGGGCGGCTGGACGCCGCGACCGCCGAGGGCCGGATGGGGGTGGCGATGTCGATCTGCGGGCGGCTGCGTGACCTCGGCGGTGACGCGCGGCTCAGCACCGGCCCCGACACGGGAGTCGAGTGGGAGATGCACATTCCCCATAGGGTGGGCTCGTGACCGGTGAGCGGATCTCGGTGATGGTGGTCGACGACCACCCGATGTGGCGCGAGAACGTCGCCCGCGACCTTGGCGAGGCCGGCTTCGACGTGGTCGCGACCGCAGGCACCGGCAGCGAGGCGCTGACGCGGGCGACGGCGACCCGGCCGAGCGTCGCCGTGGTGGACCTGCAGATACCCGAGCCCAACGGCGTGGAGGTGACGCGGGCGCTGGTGCAGGCCGACCGGTCGATGCGGGTGCTGATCCTGTCCGCGTCCGGGGAGCAGCGCGACGTACTCGATGCCTGCAAGGCGGGCGCCACCGGGTATCTCGTCAAGTCGGCCTCGCGCGAGGAGCTGATCGACGCCGTTTCCCGGGTGTCGCAGGGCGACGCGGTTTTCACACCAGGGCTCGCCGGGCTGGTGCTGGGGGAGTACCGCCGGCTCTCGGTCGCGCCCCCTGCCGACGAGCCGGACGCGCCGCGGCTGACCGAGCGCGAGACCGAGGTGCTGCGGCTGGTGGCGAAGGGGCTGTCGTACCGGCAGATCGCCGAGCGGCTGTTCCTCTCACACCGCACGGTGCAGAACCACGTGCAGAACACCCTGCGCAAGCTCCAGCTGCACAACCGCGTCGAGCTGGTCCGGTACGCCATCGAGCAGGGCCTCGACGACATCTGACCCCCGGTGCGGTCAGGACGCCCTGCCGGCCTGGTCGCGCAGGATCTGCAGCACCTTCGGGTCGACCTTGTCCGGCCAGGCGCGGTTCTCGAAGTTCGCGCAACCGACCCAGGCACCGAAGTCGGCCTGCCCGACGGAGCGCGCCAGGCCGTCGATCTCGACGCGGAGGTCGTCGGTCAGCGGCAGCAGCTCGGAGGGGTCCGGCGGCAGGTTGTACAGCTCGTGCAGGTCGACGAGGCGCGCCATCTCCTCGCACGGCTGCGGATGGTCGTCCACGCGCAGGTCGACGGCCACGTCGTCGAACCCGGCGTAGCCCGCACCGGCACGCACCACCAGCAGCGCGGCCGACTGCCGTCCGCGACGGTCACCACCGGCGGCGTCCCCGGCCCGCAGCGCCGCCAGCAGCCGGCGCGACAGCGTCATGTCGGGGTCGGTCTCGTCCCAGGCCGCGCGCATCGCGTCCACCACCGCCGGGCCGACCAGGATGTTGCCCTGGATCGCGACCCCGTCGAGGGTGACCCCACCGGCCCAGTCGTGACAGCCGGAGCCGGTGTACGTCGTCGCGCCGCCCCTGCGGTCGACGATGCCGACCTGTCGCTGGTCGCGCCCGACGTCGTCGGCGAGAAGCGCCTGCAGGGTCACATCTGCGGTGGCACCGTCGGCGAGCAGGGTCAGGGCGCGTGGTTTGTACGACGTGTTGGCGTACGACTGGGTGGCGACGGCACCGGCGCCGACGCGGGCGGCCGGCACCGCGGCGCCGACGCCGAGGAACTTCGACGCGACAGCCACACCCCAGGACTGCCCGTCGGTCGACCGCGCCACGATCGAGAATGTCATGAGGGGAACCTACCGCCCACGACGTCGGGGAGGGGCGTCACATCCGCCCCCTCCCCGACGCTGCGCGGATCGGCCCGCCGGCACCTCGCTAGGGTGACACCGGACTGACCCACTGACCGAGAGAGGCAATGCCGGATGAGAGTCGGAGTGCTGACGGGCGGGGGCGACTGCCCCGGTCTGAACGCCGTGATCCGGGCGATCGTACGCAAGGGGAGCAAGGACTACGGTCACGAGTTCCTGGGCTTCCGGGACGGGTGGCGCGGTCCGTTGGAGGACGAGACCTGTGCCCTCGGCGTACCCGAGGTGCGCGGCATCCTCCCGCGCGGCGGCACGATCCTCGGGTCATCGCGCACCAACCCGTTCACGGTCGAGGGCGGGGTCGAGAGGATCATCGAGAACCTCAAGAGCCGCGGTGTCGACGCGCTGATCGCGATCGGCGGCGAGGACACGCTCGGCGTCGCTACCAGGCTGTCGGACCTCGGCGTCAACGTCGTGGGCGTGCCGAAGACGATCGACAACGACCTGAGCGCGACCGACTTCACGTTCGGCTTCGACACCGCTGTCAACATCGCGATGGAGGCGATCGACCGGCTGCACACCACCGCCGAGTCCCACCACCGGGCGGTGATCGTCGAGGTCATGGGTCGGCACGCGGGCTGGATCGCGCTGCACTGCGGACTGGCCGGTGGCGCCAACATCGTGCTGATCCCGGAGCAGCCGTTCGACATCGACAAGGTGTGCGACCTCGTCGAGAGCAGGTTCCGCACGAACTACTCGCCGATCGTCGTGGTCGCGGAGGGTGCGAAGCCCGGCGAGGGCACGATGAGCCTGCAGACCGGCGACAAGGACGCGTTCGGCCATGTCCGCCTGGGTGGTATCGGCGACCGGCTGGCCAGGGAGATCGAGGACCGCACCGGCAAGGAGTCGCGTGCAGTCGTGCTCGGCCACATCCAGCGCGGCGGCACGCCGACCGCGTTCGACCGGTGGCTGGCGACCCGGTTCGGGCTGCACGCGATCGAGGCGGTGCACGAGGGCGACTACGGCACGATGATGGCGCTGCGCAGCACCGACATCGTGCGGGTCCCGCTGATCGAGGGCACCGGCGAGCTGAAGACGGTCCGGCCCGACCTGTACGCCGAGGCCGAGGTGTTCTTCGGCTGAGCCCGACCGCCGCCTGCGGCGCTCGGGTGGCGCCGTCGCGGGTGGGTTCTCATCCTGCTCTCAGGCCGCACCCGTACGGTGACAGGTGTGAGCAGTGAATCCCCTGAGTTCAAACGTGCCGCACTGATCGTCAACACGGGTTCCCGCACCGGGGAGCAGGCCTTCGCGCGGGCGCGTGACCGGCTGAGAGAGCTGAACGTGCCGCTGGTCGACCCGTTCCCCGTCACCGACGGGGCCAGGCTGCCGGAGGCCGTGCACGAGGCGGTCGAGGACAAGTGTGACCTGGTGGTGCTCGGCGGCGGTGACGGTACGATCAGCGCCGCCGTCGACCAGGTCGTCGGCCACCCGGTGGTGGTCGGCGTACTCCCCTTGGGTACGGCGAACGACTTCGCCCGCACCCTGGGCATCCCGTTCGACGTCCGGCAGGCCTGCGACACCATCGCCAACGGCAAGGTCGTCGACGTCGACCTCGGGCTGGTCGGCGACAACTACTTCGTCAACGTCGCCTCGGTGGGTCTGTCGGTCGGGGTCACGAAGGCACTGTCGCGGCGGCTCAAGGCACGCCTCGGCCCGATGGCCTACCCGGTCGCGACGGTGCGCGCCTACCGTCGGCACCAGCCGTTCACCGCTCGGCTGGAGTTCCCCGACGGTGACCACGACGCCGTCGAGATCGCCGACCTGCTGCAGGTGGCGGTCGGGAACGGACGGCACTACGGCGGCGGCAACGTGGTCGCGCCCGGTGCGGGCATCGACGACCACAGCCTCGACATCTACGCGATCCGGCAGGGTCGGCTGCGTGACCACGTGCGGCTCGCGCGGCAGCTGAAGGACGGGTCCTTCGTCGAGCACCCCGACGTCGTCCACCTGACCACCCGTCGGCTGCTGCTGCACACCGAGCCCGGCGAGCACATCAACGTCGACGGTGAGGTGGTCGCCACCACGCCCGAGGAGTTCACGGTCGCGCGCAACGCCATCGACGTACTCGTGCCGTCGGACTCCACGGCCGCTCGGAAGGACCAGGGTGGCGTTTCACCAGATGGACACCGAGGGTGACATCTGCCCGAAGTTGCGTACTCTTCTCGTCATGACGTCCGCGCGCTTCTTCGGCTACTTCGGCCCCGGGGCTCCTGGGTCGACAGCCTGACGCGTCGACAACCACACCTGAGCCCCGGCCCGACGCCGGGGCTTTTTTCATGCATACGACGGAGAGCGAGGACGAGATGAGTGCGGTGACGGACACCGTCGGCGGCTGGGGGACACTCGAGGCCGCGCCTTACGCTGGGGAGGTGAGCTTCCCGGACCTCGACACCCTGCGGGCGCTGCCCGCCGCGCAGCAGCCCACCTGGCCGGACCGCGCTGCCCTCGACGAGACGGTGACGCACCTGCGCTCGATGCCGCCGCTGGTGTTTGCAGGTGAGTGCGACGAGCTCAAGCACCAGCTGGGTGCCGTCGCGCGGGGCGAGGCGTTCCTGCTCCAGGGTGGTGACTGCGCCGAGACCCTGGCCGGCGCCACCGCCGACAACGTCCGCAACAAGCTGCGGGTGCTGCTGCAGATGGCCGTCGTGCTGACCTACGCCGCCTCGGTGCCGGTGGTGAAGCTGGGCAGGATCGCCGGACAGTACGCCAAGCCGCGTACCACCGACCTCGAGACCCGCGAGGGCGTCGAGCTGCCGGCGTACCGCGGCGACGCGGTCAACGGCTTCGGGTTCACCCCGCAGGAGCGGGTCCCCGACCCGCAGCGGCTGATGCGCGTCTACAGCGCTTCGGCGGCGACGCTGAACCTCTGCCGGGCGTTCGTCACCGGTGGGTACGCCGACCTGCACCAGATGCACGCGTGGAACACCGACTTCGTGCGGTCGAGCCCGGTCGGACGGCGCTACGAGGCGCTCGCGGCGGAGATCGACCGTGCACTGGCGTTCATGGTGGCCTGCGGCGCTGATCCGAGTGAGTTCCACACCGTCGACTTTCATGCCAGCCACGAGGCGCTGATCCTCGAGTACGAGCACGCCATGACGCGGATCGACTCGCGCACGGACACCCCGTACAACACCTCGGGGCACTTCCTCTGGGTCGGCGAGCGCACCCGCCAGCTCGACGGTGCGCACGTGGAGATGCTGTCCAGGGTGCGTAACCCGATCGGGGTCAAGCTCGGTCCGACCACGACGCCGGAGCAGGCGCTCGCGCTGGCCGAGAAGCTCGACCCCGAGCGTGAGCCCGGCCGGCTGACGTTCATCACCCGAATGGGCGCCGGCAAGATCCGCGACCGGCTGCCCGAGCTGATCGAGAAGGTCACCGCGCAGGGTGTCGAGGTGGCGTGGGTGTGCGACCCGATGCACGGCAACACGTGGGAGACGTCGACGGGCTACAAGACCCGGCGGTTCGACGACGTGCTCGACGAGGTGCGCGGCTTCTTCGAGGTGCACCGTGCGCTCGGCACCTGGCCGGGTGGGGTGCACGTCGAGCTCACCGGCGACGACGTCACCGAGTGTGTCGGCGGTGGAGAGGCGCTGGCCGAGGCCGACCTGGTGCACCGCTACGAGACCGTGTGCGACCCCCGGCTCAACCGGGTGCAGTCACTGGACCTGGCCTTCGAGGTCGCCGAGATGCTCGGCCGCCGCACCTGAGCGATTCGTCTGCGATCGGCTGCGGCAAAATCCCCGAGGCATCGCAGACGAATCGTCACTCCGAGGGCATCAGGATCCACAGCACGATGTAGATCAGGAACTGCGGTCCGGGCAGGATGCAGCTGATCACGAACAGCAGCCGGACCGTGTTCGGGGACATCCCGAACCGTCGGGCGAGTCCGGCGCACACGCCGGCGATCACGCGGTTGTGGGGACGGACGAGCGCGGTGGCCATCGATGGTCCTCTCCGTAAGAAGCAACGTGCCTCCAGGATGTCCCGAGCTCGGGCGAAACACACGTCTGCGGAGGACAAACCGGGGACGAGTCCGGGTGATCCCCGAGGCACAGTCTGGTCATCCACGGTGGGTGAGCCGTTATGGTGACCGGCGTGATCGACCTGCGCAGCGACACCGTCACCCGTCCCACCGAGTTGATGCGTGCCGCGATGGCGCGCGCGGACGTCGGGGACGACGTGTACGGCGAGGACCCGACCGTGAACGCCCTCGAGGAGCGGGTGGCGTCTGTGTTCGGTCACGAGGCTGCGGTGTTCACCGTGACCGGGTCGATGGCGAACCTGCTCGCGCTGCGCTCCCTGGTGCCGGTGGGCACCGAGGTGCTGTGCGACTCGAGCGCGCACATCGCCCGCGCAGAGCACGGTGCGCACGCGGCGCTGGCCGGCGTCACGATGCGTACCTGGACCGGTGAGCGCGTCGGCCTCGACCTCGCACGGGTGGAGCCGATGATCGCGCCGGACATCGGGCCCTTCCTGGTCCACACGTCCGCCGTTTCCGTCGAGAACACCCACAACTTCGCGGGCGGCGCCGTCGTCCCCGTCGAGGACCTGCGGGCGCTGCGTGAGCTGGCCGACCGCTGCGGGCTTGCGGTGCACGTCGACGGCGCACGCATCTGGAACGCACACGTGGCGACCGGGACCCCACTGAAGGAGTACGGCGGTGTGGCCGACGCGATGATGGTCTCCCTGTCCAAGGGCCTCGGCGCACCCATCGGGTCACTGGTGCTCGGCAGCACCGAGATGGTCGCCGAGACACGGGTGTGGCGCAAGCGGCTCGGTGGCGGATGGCGTCAGGCCGGCGTGCTCGCTGCTGCCGGCCTGCACGCGCTCGACCACCACGTGGACCGGCTGGCCGACGACCACGAGCACGCGAGACTGCTGGCCGACGCGGCCGGCGTCGACCCGGCGCAGGTGGACACCAACATGGTCGTGCTCGAGGTCGAGGACGCGGCTGCCCTGGTCGAGGCGCTGCGTCTCGAGGGTGTGCAGGCGGGTGCGGTCGGTCCCCACGTCGTACGCCTGGTCACCCATCTCGACGTGGACGACGCCGCGACCGCTCGCGCCTGCGACGTGCTGGCGAAGCTGCTGCCCGGCTGACCCCGGTCAGCGCGCCGGCGAGGCCGGGCAACGGCCGACGACCGGCGTGAGCTGACGGACGGCCGAGGCGAGTGCCCGCAGGTCCGGCCCGGCGAGCGCCTGCGGTCCGTCGACGAGGGCGTTCTCCGGGTCCGGGTGTACGTCCACGATGATCCCGTCGGCACCGACCCCGATCGCAGCGCGGGACAGCGGCACGACCAGCTCGCGCAGCCCAGCCGCGTGCGACGGGTCGACGATCACCGGGAGATG
>JBOHDD010000352.1:0-7224 GCA_050699155.1 Nocardioidaceae bacterium | reverse complement strand
GCGTACGCCTCACGCCAGATCTGCACGTGGATATGGCCCAGCGCGGTCGAGTCACTCACCCGCGCAGGTCTCAGCTGGTAGGTCCGCTGCATCAGCCCATGATGCACCCGCCGAGTTTCGGGTACCGGATCAAGTGTCAACCGCTGCATCCGCGCGACCAAGGAGGCATGACCGTTGGTTACCGTTGGTACCTGGAACCTGGAGAACCTGTTCCGCCCCGGCGGCGGCTCGGGCAGTCCGAGCGGCGACAGCGAGTACGAGGGCAAGCTCGACGCGCTGGCCGAGGTCATCGGCCGACTGGAGCCTGACGTGCTGGCGATCCAGGAGGTCGGCGACCCCGAGGCCCTCGACGACCTGGTGACACGGCTGGACGGTCGATGGCACACCGAGCTGGCTGAACCCGACGGCCGCGGAATCCGAGTAGGGATGCTGTCGCAGCTGTCATTGACGAAGGTCGAACAGGTCAGGGACTTCCCCGACTATCTGAAGCCTGTACAGGTCGACGACGACGGCAGCACGATCAACGAGCTCGGCCGCCCTGCACTCCGGGCACGGGTGCGTACCGGCGGCACCAGCATCGATGTGATCTCGGCACATCTGAAGTCGAAGCTGCTGACGTACCCCGACGGCCGGTTCAACCCCAAGAACGAGGACGAGCGCGCTCGGTACGCCGTCTACGCTCTGCACCGTCGAGCTGCCGAGGCGGCCGGTGTGCGCTCCTACGCGAACACCCTGCTCGATGGTGCGGGCCAGGAGCGGCCGGTCATCGCGGCCGGAGACCTCAACGACGAGGTACAGGCCGCGACCACGCAGATCCTCCTCGGACCACCTGGGTCGGAGATCGGTACCGCCGGATACGAGCGGCCCGACGAAGGCGACGGTGCCCGGCTGTGGAACCTCGCGCCACACATTCCGCGAAAGGAGCGCTACTCCCGCATCTACCGCGGACGTCGCGAGCTGATCGACCACCTCCTCGTCAGCCACGCGCTCCTCGACACCATCAAGGACGTCACGACGGGCGAGGTGGACACGCCCTCCATCACCGACCGCCCGAACGAACGCCGCGACGAACCCAGCTCGGACCACAGGCCGGTGGTCGCAACCCTCAACGTGTGAGTCAACCCGCCGGCGCGGTGACGGGCAGTGTCGCACCGGTTTCCAGGAGGGTCTTCAGGTCGGAGAGGAGCTGCGGCCAACCGTCGCTGACCATCTCCAGCACGGTGCTCCCGGGCTCGAAGCCGTCGTGCACCACGGTCAGCTTGACCATCTCCCCGAGTGGCTCGATGTCGAAGGTCACCTTCGACCGGCGCTCGTTCGCGAGCCTGGCGAGGACGTCGTCGCCGATCTGGTGGGTCTCCGCCCACGCCGGTGTGAAGGTGTGCCAGGTGTACGCCAGTCGGCGACCGGGCTCGGACTCCAGGACGACCTGTGCGGAATCGCTGACTCGCACACCGGCCTCCTCCCAGGTCATCGTCGACCCTTGTTGCCAATCCGTCTCGAAGGTGGCGCCCCAGTAGCGCCGGGTGAAGGCAGGATCGGTCAGCGCCTGCCACAGCCGCTGCGGTGTGGTCTTGATGTAGGTGGTGTAGACGAACTCGGGGTTGTCCATCGGTTCTCGCTCCAATGCCGTCTTCAGGTCTGCGAGCGCGCGCACCCGCTCATGGTCGTACCGGTTGATCCAGCGGTCGGTGATCGCGTTGATCGGCTCGGCATTGACGTAGTGCAGCTTCTCCCGCCCACGCCAGACGGTGGTCACCAGGTTCGCCGACTCCAGCACCGCCAGGTGTTTGCTGACCGACTGCCGCGCCATGTCCAGCCCGGCGCAGAGCTCGCGCAGGTTCTGTCCGTTCCGGTCGTTCAGGCTGTCCAGCAGCCGACGGCGGCTGGCATCGGCCAGCGCCTTGAACACCTCGTCCATCGTTCGCCTCTCAACATGCAACCGTCAGGCTGCATTCACAGATTAGGCAGCCCAACGATTGCATGTCAACCCTGCACTAGCGTGCCTGTCATGTACCGATGTGAGGAGTGCGGCTTCGAACACGCCCTGTCTGACGCGGAGCTGTCCGGCCCGTCGATCGTCGAAGGGGCGGGCGAGTGTGCCTCCTTCCTGAGGACCGATGACGCGGGGCTGGGACACCGACTGGGACGGCGACCCAGCGACGACATCTGGTCGCCCTTGGAGTACTGCTGCCACGTGAGGGACGTGCTCCTCGTCCAGCGCGAGCGGGTTCTCCTGGGGCGGCGGGCCGTCCGGCCGTCGCTGGAATCCATGGGTCGCGACGAGCGGGTCGAGCATGACGGGTACGCCGATCAGGACGCCGGTGACGTCGCCCGCCAGCTCACGGACGCCGCTGCCATGTTTGCCCACGTCATCGGCAGACTCGGCCAGGACGACTGGGACCGGAGCGTCGTGTACAACTACCCGCTACAAGGCGAGCGGTCGCTGCGGTGGGTCGCCGTGCACACGCTGCACGAGGTCCGCCACCACCTCCTCGACATCCGCCGTCAGCTCGCGTAGACGTCGGGCCGTTCGCCGTCGGCAGATCTGCCCACAGCAGAGAAGGTCCCGGTAGCCAGAGCCCCTCGACGACAGTGGCAGGAAGGACCTGTCTTGAGGGAGGCACTGTGAACCCGTCCATGACCGAAGCGGCCGCCGCCACGAATGCGTTCGACGACCAACTGGCGTCACGACTGCTGCACCACCGCATCGTCCTGCTCGGCTCGGAGGTCGACGACACCAGCGCGAACCGGGTCTGCGCTCAGTTGTTGTTGCTCTCCGCGGAGGACCCGAGGACCGACATCAGCCTGTTCATCAACAGCCCCGGAGGCGTGGTCTACTCCGGCATGGCGATCTACGACACGATGCGCCTGATCCCCAACGACGTCGCGACCCTTGCGATGGGCTTCGCGGCCAGCATGGGCCAGTTCCTGCTCTGCGCCGGCACCAAGGGGAAGCGGTTCAGCCTCCCTCACACCCGGATCATGATGCACCAGGGATCAGCCGGGATCGCAGGCACCGCGGCAGACATCGAGATCCAGGCGGACAACCTGGAGCACTCCAAGCGGCAGATGGAGCAGATGCTGGCCGAGAACACAGGGCAGTCGGTCGAGACGATCAGGGAGGACAGCGACCGCGACCGCTGGTTCTCTGCCGAGGAGGCGCTGCGGTACGGCATGATCGACCGGGTCGTCGACGCGCTCGACAGCATCGGTCACGGCGTCGCGCGGCGTACGGGGATCTGAGCGATGGGCCAGTACACGATTCCCAACGTGATCGAGCGGACCCACACCGGCGAACGAGCGACCGACGTGTTCAGCCGACTGCTCTCGGAGCGCATCGTCTTCCTCGGCAGCGAGATCAGCGACGACGTGGCCAACGTCGTGATGGCTCAGTTCCTGCACCTCGAGGCGGCAAGCCCGGAGCAGGAGATCGCGCTCTACATCAACTCACCGGGTGGCTCCTTCACCGCACTGATGGCGATCTACGACACCATGCAGTTCGTCCTGCCCGACGTGTCGACGATCTGCCTCGGGCAGGCCAGCTCGGCGGCGGCGGTTCTGCTGGCCGCGGGCTCCCCCGGCAAACGGTTCGCCCTCGGCCACTCGAGGGTGCTGCTGCACCAGCCCGCGGCGAAGGGGCAGGGTGCACTGTCCGATCTGCAGCTGCAGGCTCGAGAGGTCAGTCGGGTGCGGACGCAGATGCTCGACGTACTCGGCCGACACACCGGGCAGGACATCGCGACCCTGCGCTCCGACACCGACCGCGAACGCGTCTTCGACCCCGCCGAGGCACGTGCGTACGGCCTGATCGACGGCATCATCACCCATCGCGGTGAGATCACCGAGACGTCGCTCAGACGGCCATGAGCATCGTTCCGCGCGGTGGTCCGGTCGGCACGGGACGAGAGTCGACGGTCAGCACCCGGTGCGTGTGTGCCACCAGGTCGGCGAGTCGCAGGCTCAGGGAAGAGCAGACGGCTTCGAGAATCTCCGAGGACGCCTCCTTGCGGCCGCGCTCGACCTCGGAGAGGTACTGAATCGAGACTCCAGCGACGTCGGCGACGTCGCGGAGGGTTCGGCCCTGTTCGATGCGCACCCGGCGCAGCGCCTGACCGATGGCCTCGCGCAGCGGCGGCTCCGGCTGCGTCCTGCGATGTCGCAGCGGTACGACGTTGGACTCGCTCATCCTCGACCTCCCTGCCGGTATCGGCCAGCCTACCCTCGCAGGAGCGCACGCGTCCCGGCGAGACCGCGATGCAGGAGACCATCGACAGCGGGGCCGTCCGAGCCCAGCTGCATGATCAGGCCGTCGAGATCCGCACGCACCTCGGTGAGCAGACCCACGACCTCGCGTGCGTTCGCGCTGAGGATCTGCCGCCAGAGCGCCGGATCGCCGCCGGCGATCCGCGTCACGTCGCGCAGACCCTGGCCGGACAGGCGGAGATCCTCGTGGGGTGCATCGTGCAACCTGGCCGCCGCCAGCACCGCGAGCACGTGCGGCAGGTGCGAGACCCGCGCAACAGCGGTGTCGTGGGCGCGTGGGGTCATGGTGACCGGCTCGGCGCCACACAACCGCGCCAGAACCTGAACTGCCGAGACCGCGACCTCGATCGAGCCAGGATGCGGCGTGACCGCCCATGCACGACCGGCGAACAGATCACCGGTCGAGGCCTGGGAGCCCGATCTCTCGCTGCCCGCCATCGGGTGGCTGCCGACGTACCGACTGATGTCGGTACCCGTCCGACGCAGCTCCGTAAGCGGCCCGACCTTGACGCTGCTGACGTCGGTGACGACCGCCTTCGGCCACTCCCGCAACGCCGCAGCAACCACGGTGGCGACATGGTCGGGTGGCACGGCAACCACCACCAGCGCCGGTGGCGACGGCGGCGCCGAGCCCAGGCCGGCAGCGCGGGCCACGGCGGCCCGCAGAGCCGCAGGATCCCGGTCGCGCAGGTGCACCGTGACACCACATCTCCGCAAGGCCAGCCCCACGGAGGCCCCGATCAGGCCGCTGCCCACGACGAGCACAGGCCCGGTCCCGGCCACTACTCACCTCGGCAGACGAGCAGGCTGTCGCTACCGATGACGTAGCTGCTGCGAGCCCTCCTGACCTCGGTGACGACGCCGCACTCGGCGAGGTCCGCTCGCAGCTCCTCCATCCGCGGGTAGGGCATGCCCGCCGTGTCCACGAGCGGGTAGATCCGCACCTCGTCGCTGGTGACCCTGACCAGCTCGAGCATGCTGGCGAGGTGCTCGGCGTAGGTGAGGTACTCCGGATAGCAGAAGAGCAGATGGCTGCACAGCCCGAGCCGGAACGAGTCGTCGTCGAACGGCAAGGCCGGCAGCGACGCCGCGACGTATCGACGTCCGTCCGGTCGGTAGTCGGTGAGGAACAGCTCGGCCGCCAGCTCGAAGGACCGCGTGAACGCCGCCGGAGTCCCCATGTAGGACCAGTCGAAGTTGGCCGGGTGGTCGCTCATCCAGCCAGACGCGTGCTCGATGTCCGAGCCGACGCGCCGCGCAAGCTCGTCGGGAGCCAGCGCGTACGCCGGATCGACGCTGACGCAAGATCCACCGCGTGCACGCACCTGAGCCCCGAACGGCGATGCACCACCGGGGCAGTCCAGGATCGGGCCCGCCAACAGGTCCACCTCGGAAAGGGTGAACATGTCCCGGTACTCGGACAACGGCCGCGACGTCACCACGAGCTCCCCGATGGCCTGACGTCCCGACGCTACCTCTGACGCAACCTGCATCATGGCTCCCCCTCACGGCATGACCGTATCCACGATCGGACGCACTGTGCCGCCCTGCGCCCCATTAGGAGGTCCTCAGCCACGCCACCTCAAGGCAGTTCGACCCTGGTCGAAGGACTCCGCGGGGCGGAAACGGAGATGCGCTCCGCGGTGAGCCGCCGTACCATGCCGTCTCGGGGGCGATGCCGTGTTACGCATCCACTTCACGTCAGAGGACCTGGGACGTGTCCGAGTGGCCGCTCGGATGGATCCCATGTGGGAGGTCGTCGGCAGCCTGCACGTGCTTCAGTCGCGGGTCGACCGGGCGGCGTTCAGCGCCTGGCTCGACGGTGCCGGCCCCCGGCTGCGGCGTCCCTCGGTACGGTCCACGGCCATGGTGCTCGCCACGCTGGCTCCCCGAGACGTCTACTTTCCCGACTTCCTCACACCCCCGGAGCCGGCGACGGATGTGGAGCACGGTGTCGACGCGGTGCTGTCGACGCCACGCCGCCGGCTGCGAGCCGAGCTCGAACGCTTCGGCGCACGGCGTCGGACCCCCGACTGGGTAGGACGACTCGCGGCCGGCGACCCCGGCGCACTCAGCTCCCTGGGGCAGGCCGTCAAGGCGTACTACCAGGAGCTCGTTGCCCCGCACGAGTCTCACATCGAGAGCACCCTGGCAGCCGAGCGCGCGCGACGTGCCCGGACGCTCATGCACACGGGCACCGAGGGGCTACTGGCAAGCCTGGGTGCCAGCATGCGCTGGCGATCGCCGGTACTCGAGGTGAGCTACCCGGTCGACTACACGATGAACCTCGACGGTCGCGGTTTGTTGCTCGTGCCGTCGTACTTCGCCTCGCGGCGACCGATCACACTGGCCGACCGTGAACAGCCCCCGGTGCTCGTCTATCCGGTCGAACACACCCCGCCGGTCACATCTAAGCGAGGCGGACTCGCAGCACTGCTCGGCCACACCAGGGCTGCCGTTCTGCAGGCCACCCGCCCCGGTGCCACCACCACGTCGGTCGCGCGGCAGGCGGGCATCTCACCGGCCACCGCCAGTCACCACATCACCGTCCTTCGTGAGGCGGGTCTGGTGATGACCCACCGCGAGGGCAACCGTGCCTCACACTCGCCTACGCCGCTGGGCACGGATCTGCTCGAGCATCGCTCCAGGAGCAGTGTTTCGACCAGGATCGAAAGGGCTGGTCATCCAGAGGTTCACGCACGGTAATGGGTCGAGCAGCGGACGCCGCTGCTGCATGCACACTCAGAAAGTCACGGGGGGTCTTGTGAGAAGACTTGTTCTCGCCGGCGCGACCATCGCAGCACTCGTCGTACCCATCCTCACCGCCGCAGCCGTCCCGGCCGGCGACCTGCCCACCGGGGGGACGGAGACCGTGTGCTTCGTGCCGACTGGGCAACCGGAGGTCGAACGCACCATCCGGGTGCCGTCGCAAACGGCGGACCGCCTGGTCGAGTCGACGAG
>JBOHDD010000351.1:0-1675 GCA_050699155.1 Nocardioidaceae bacterium | reverse complement strand
GGAGATCACGATGGCGCCGAGGACCGCGGTCCAGAAGCCGTCCACCTCGAACGCCACGCCTACCTGGTCGGCGATCCAGGACGTGAGCAGCAGCATCAACGCGTTCACCACGACGAAGAACAGGCCGAGGGTGAGGATGTAGAGCGGGAGCGAGAGCAGCGCGACGATGGGCCGGACGAACGCGTTGACCACCCCGAAGATGGCCGCGACCAGCAGCAGCGTGACGAGCTGTTCGCTCGTGGTGTCGCCGCCGATGCTGATGCCGTCGAACATCCATGCCGTGACAGCGAGCGCACCCGCGGCAATGACCACCGTGAGAAGCAGCTTCATGTCTCGATCCTAGGCAGACCGGCTCAGGTTCGGCGGCGCCGACCGCCCTGGTGGATCGCCTGCACCAGTGAGTCCTCGGCCGCCCGCAGGTGGTGCTCGAGCGCTCGGACGGCCTCCTCGATCCGGCCGTCCTCGAGCAGCGTCAGCAGCTCATGGTGCGAGGTGACCTGCTCGCGGGTGTTGCGGCGTACGCGGTCGACCGTCGCGAGGGCGAGCCGGATCTCGGCGTTGAGGGAGTCGGCCGTGGCCAGCAGGCGTTCGCTGCCGGAGAGCCCGACCACCGCCCGGTGGATGTCGAGATGCGCCGCGGTCACGTCGGCAGTGCTCGCACCCGAGTCGGCCGTCCGGGTGAACTCGGCCAGGGCCTGGCGGACGGCGTCCTGCTGCCTCCGGCTCGCGCTGGGCCATCGGCGTACGCCGGCCGCCTCGAGCGCGACGCGGGCCCGGCAGACGTCGGTCACGTCCTGGTGTCGCAGCGACGTGACCGCGACCCCGCGGTTGGGGACCCGGGTGGCCAGCCCCTCCGCAACGAGCACCGAGAGCGCCTCGCGGATCGTGCTGCGCGAGACCCCGATCTGGTCGGCGAGGCCGACCTCGCGCAACGGGGTTCCCGGGGCGATGTCCCCCTCGAAAAGGGCGCGCCGCAGCTCCTCCACCACGCGCTCGACCGTCGAGGTGTGCTCCACCTGCAGCGACTCGTACAACGCGGATCGGACCTCCCTCTCGGCTCGTGCGTCCGCGTGTTCTTTCGCCGAGTCTGCCGTATCCTGGTGTTGTCGGGTTGTCCGACAATCTGGCAATCAGTGTGAGGGGAGGTCCGCGATGGGCCCGAGGACACTCCAGTGGGGCCGCCGCTACCTGCTGGTGCAGCCCGACCACTTCCGGGTGGACTACCGGATCAACCCGTTCATGGACCTCGCCGACCAGCCCGACTCCGTTCGCGCCGGCGAGCAGTGGCGGCTGCTCGCGAAGACCCTGGTGGCCGCGGGGGCCGAGGTCGACGTGCTCGGCCAGCGCCCGGACGCGCCGGACATGGTCTACGCGATGAACCTCGGTCTGGCGATCACCGACGTGACCGGCCGGCGGTCGGTGCTGTCACACATGCGGCATACGGAACGCCGGATGGAGACCGGGACGGCTCAACTGTGGTTCGACGATGCCGGCTTCCGTACGTCGTACGTAGGGCGCGACGGGGTCGGAGCCCACTTCGAGGCCGGGGACGCCTTCCCGTTCGGGGACGCCCTGGTGGTCGGGTTCGGGCCACGCACGGACGAGCTCGGCCTGAAGCACCTGGCGGGCGAGCTCGGGGTACGGGTACGCGGACTGCGCATCGTGCACCCCGGGA
>JBOHDD010000350.1:0-2532 GCA_050699155.1 Nocardioidaceae bacterium | reverse complement strand
GCCTTTCCGCCATCACGCTCGCGCTGGTGCTCGCGCTGATCTCCCCGCAGTCGCAGAAGTCGGCGATCCAGCACATCAGCTGGCCGGTGGTGCTGCTGATCGCCGGCGTGCTGACGTACGTCTTCGTTCTGGAGGAGCTGGGCACCGTGGAGTACGCCGGCAACTCGGTGGCCAGCGTCGGTGCGCCCCTGCTGGCGGCGGTGCTGCTCTGCTACGTCGGCGCGATCGTGTCGGCCTTCGCCTCGTCTACGGCGCTGCTGCCGGTGATCATCCCGCTCGCGGTGCCCTTCCTGCTCGAGGGCAACATCGGTCCGGTGGGCATGATCGCGGCGCTGGCAGTGTCCACGACGGTGGTGGACGTCAGCCCGTTCTCCACCAACGGGGCCATCGTCCTGGCCAACTCCAGCGAGGAGGACCAGGACCGGGTCTACAAGACGCTGCTGGTGTTCGGCTTCTCCGTCGTCGCCGTCGCACCGCTGGTCGCCTGGGCCGTGATGGTCGTGCCCGGCTGGCTCTGACCGAGCCGGTCATCACGGCTTGCGGGCGACCGTGACCTCCCACACCTGGTGGAACCACAGCTCGCCGTCGGTGCGGTGCGGACGGAGGCCGGTCGGCCGGCCCCCGGCAAGGTCGGTCTCGAACGCCTCCCAGACCAGGGCCGCGGCGTCAGGGTCGGTGACCGACTGCTCCAGCCACGGGCCCACCGGCCGGTCGATCTCGCGTTCGGTGACCGAGTCGACGACGAGCCCGCGCAGCTCCAACCAGGTGCGGACGGCGCCGCGTGGCGGCATCCGAAGATGGGAGGGATCGCGCAACTGCTCCACCCGGTCCTGCCGAGCGGCGACCTCCGGGTCGGCCGAGGCCACCAGGTCCTTGACCACGAGCCGCCCGCCCGGTCGCAGCACCCGCACCATCTCGGCCACGGCGGGACGGGGGTCGGCGAAGTGGTGCAGCGAGAAGCGGGTCACCACCAGCGAGAACGACCCGTCCGAGAACGGCAGGTCCTCGGCCGACCCGGACACGAAGTCGAGGTTGTGGCAACCCTGCACGGCCGCCCGCGTCCTGCCCTCCGCGATCATCGCCGGCGTGCTGTCGAGCGCGGTGACGTGGGCGACCCGCGGGGCCAGCGCCCGGCTGACCAGGCCGGTGCCCGCGGCCACGTCGAGCACCTCGTCCTCGCCCCTGGGCTCCACCTGTGAGAGCAGCCACGGCAGCCCCGACGTGAACGCGACGTTCAGCCGCTCGTCCTCGAAGGTCGCCGCCTGGCGGGTGAAGGCCTCACGGATCCGGTCCTCGTGGGTGTCGGGCATAGAAGACACGCTAGCCCTCCTGCTGCGAGGATCGCCTCGATGGACGACCTCTGCTTCAGCACCGCCCGAGACCTCGCCGCCGCGTTGCACCACCGCGAGCTGTCCGCCCGCGAAGTGGTCGAGGCCCACCTGAGCCGCATCGAACAGATGAACCCGGCTGTCAACGCCGTCGTCACTGTCGTGGCTGACGAGGCGCTGGCCGCGGCCGACGCCGCCGACGCACGACTCGGCGCCGGTGAGGCGACCGGGCCACTGCACGGCGTACCGGTCCTGCACAAGGACACCCACGAGACCGCCGGCATCCGGACCACCTATGGTTCACCGTTGCTCGCCGACAACGTGCCCGAGCGTGACGAGCTGGTGATCGAGCGGCTGCGGGCAGCCGGCACCATCGCTCTCGGCAAGACGAACGTGCCAGAGTTCGCGGCCGGGTCGCACACCTTCAACGAGGTCTTCGGCCTGACCCGCAACCCTTACGACCTCGGGCGTTCCGCAGGTGGCAGCAGCGGCGGAGCCGCGGCTGCCCTGGCCTGCGGGATGACCCCAATCGCCGACGGTAGCGACATGGGTGGGTCGCTGCGTAACCCGGCGGCCTTCTGCAACGTCGTCGGCCTGCGCCCGTCACCTGGACGGGTGCCCACCTGGCCGGCGCCGGCGGCATGGTCGACGCTCTCGGTCCAGGGCCCGATGGCACGCACTGTCGCGGACGCCGCCCTGATGCTGTCGGCCATGGCCGGGCCGGACAACCGGTCGCCCATCGCACTGCAGGACGCGGGCGTGGACTTCGCCGTACCCCTCGAACGCGACCTCGCCGGCCTGCGGGTTGCGTGGTCTCCCGACCTCGGCGGTGGGGTCACGGTGGATCCCCGGGTGGTGGGTGCCCTCGAGCCGCAGGTCGAGGTGTTCTCCGCGCTCGGCTGTGAGGTCGAGCGAGCCTGTCCGGACTTCAGTGGCGCCGACGAGATCTTCCGCATCCTCCGCGCCTGGCAGTTCGAGCTCGCGCTCGGGCCGGTGGTGGACCGTCACCGCGACAAGGTCAAGCCCAGCGTGGTGTGGAACGTCGAGGTCGGCCGAAATCTCACCGGGCGTGACATCGGCAGGGCCGAGATGCTGCACACGCAGCTGTTCCACCGAATGCGTGAGTTCTTCCAGCACCATGACGTGCTGCTGCTGCCGGTGAGCCAGGTGCCGCCGTTCGACTCGTCGCTGGAGTATCCGCAGA
>JBOHDD010000349.1:0-4244 GCA_050699155.1 Nocardioidaceae bacterium | reverse complement strand
GGATCTTCCTCGCCCAGCAGCGCACCACGCCCGACGTCACCCTCGCCACGTCGCTGTTGCGGGCATGGCTGACCGAGCCGAGTCCCGGAGGGGCGCTCGCCGAGGCCGCCCACGACGTGCTGGACCGACTGGTGCTGGCCACTCAGCTGCGCTTCCCCGTGGTGGGCGACCTGGCACGCAGTGTGCGGTTCCGGTGGTTCGACCAGCCACAGGTGGACGCGGCTCGTGCCGACGTGCTGGCCGGTGTCGGCGACGAGGTCGCCGCGCTGGCGGCGGACCCGTCGACGCCGGACTACGCGACACGCATCGACGCCCTGGCGGCCATTCCGGAGCGGATCGTGCGTTTCCTGGCCGAGCGCCTCGAGCCGGGCGTCCCCGAGCGGGAGCCGATGCTGGAGGTGCTGGCGCGCAGGCACTACCGGGAGCACGAGCTGCACGACCTGCGCGCCGACGTCCTCGACGGTCGTCCGATGGTCTCGGCCGACTACACCCTCGACGGCCGCCCCACCCATCTGGTCACGACGGTCGGCACGTTCACCGAGCTGGTGGAGCACGGGACGCTCGTCGAGGCGGTCACGGGCCAGGTCAGGTCCCGGAAGGAGGGCCACGAGGCCGTTGTCGACCTCTACCTGTCCTGGTCGCAGGCCCCGGATTCGGCGCAGGAGGCCTCGGACGAGCTCCGGCGCGTGTTCGGAGGGCTGGACTTTGCCGGTGAGATCCGGCGGATCGCCGTAGCGGTGTGCTCGGGTGGCGGCAGGCCGGTGTCGTACTTCAGCTTCCGTCCCACGGAGGCCGGCGTGGTCGAGGACGAGCTGGTGCGCGGCATCCACCCGATGGTCGGCCGCAGGCTGAACCTGTGGCGGCTGCGTGACTTCCACGCCACCCGGCTCGAGGCACCCGATGACGTGCTCCTCTACCACTGCGTCGCGCGAGACAACGAGGCCGACCAGCGGTTGGTGGCCCTCGCGCAAGTGCGCCAGCTGGCTGTCGTTCGCGACGCCGCCGGCAACGTGACGTCGCTGCCGCACGGCGAGCGTGCGGTCGCCAACTGCCTCGAGGCGATCAGGCGGGTGCGTTCCGAGCGGGGTGCCGCCGGTGCGAAGCTCGACATGAACCACGTGTGGCTGCACGTCTGGCCGGTGGTGGACGCCGCCCTCGAGGAGCTCGCGCCGCTGCAGCGGACCATCGCCCCGCTGACCGCCGGTGCCGGCATCGAGGAGGTCCTCGCCGAGGGACGGATCGTGGACGCCGACGGCACAGTGCACCCGGCCGCGCTGCGCTTCTTCTACCAGCCCGGGTCGGGCGTTGTCGCGTCGGCGATCCCGCCACCGACCGACGTGCTCAAGCCGATGGACGACTACGCCCAGAAGGTGCTGCGGGCGCGACGGAGGGGCACGGTCTACCCGTACGAGCTCGTCGGGATGCTGACCGGCCCCGATGGGACGTTCACGGAGCTGGACCTCGACGACACCGGGGCGCTGGTCGAGGTCGACCGACCCAAGGGCCTCAACAAGGCCGGCATCATCGCCGGGCTGGTCACCACACCGACCGCTCGGCACCCCGAGGGAGTGACCCGGGTGGTGCTGAGCGGCGACCCCACCAGGGCACTCGGTGCGGTCTCTGAGGCGGAGTGTGCCCGTGTGGTCGCGGCACTGGACCGGGCCGAGCAGATGTCGGTGCCGGTGGAGTGGTTCACGCTGTCTGCGGGTGCCCGCATCGCGATGGACTCAGGGACCGAGAACATGGACTGGGTCGCCCGCGCGCTGAGGCGGATCGTCACGTTCACCCAGGCAGGTGGGGAGATCAACGTCGTCGTCGCCGGGATCAACGTCGGCGCGCAGCCCTACTGGAACGCCGAGGCAACCATGCTCATGCACACCAGGGGCATCCTCGTGATGACTCCGGACAGTGCGATGGTGCTGACCGGCAAGCAGTCACTGGACTTCTCCGGTGGCGTCTCGGCGGAGGACAACTTCGGGATCGGCGGATACGACCGGGTCATGGGGCCGAACGGGCAGGGCCAGTACTGGGCCCCGGACCTCGCGGGTGCCTACGACGTACTCCTGGCGCACTACGACCACACCTACGTCGTACCGGGGGAGAGCGGACCACGACCTGCCGAGACGTCCGACCCGATCGGGCGCGACGTCTCGGCGTACCCCCACGACGTGCCCGACAGCGACTTCCGGACGGTCGGCGAGATCTTCTCGACGGCAACCAACCCGGAGCGGAAGAAGGCCTTCGACATCCGGACGCTGATGCGTGCCGTGGCCGACCAGGACCACACTCCGCTGGAGCGATGGGCGGGCATGGCCGACGCGGACACCGCAGTCGTCCAGGACGCCCACCTCGGCGGTCTCCCGGTCTGCCTGCTGGGGATAGAGTCGCGTTCGGTGCCGCGTCGCGGCTTCCCACCCACCGACGGGCCAGACGTCTACACCGCGGGCACATTGTTCCCACGCTCGTCGAAAAAGGCGGCGCGGGCGATCAACGCAGCGAGTGGGAACCGCCCGGTGGTCGTACTGGCCAACCTCTCCGGCTTCGACGGCTCGCCGGACTCGATGCGCAACCTCCAGCTGGAGTACGGCGCAGAGATCGGGCGCGCGATCGTCAACTTCGACGGGCCGATCGTGTTCTGCGTCGTCTCCCGCTACCACGGCGGCGCGTTCGTGGTGTTCTCCAAGGCACTCAACCCTCGGATGACGGTGCTCGCGGTCGAGGGCTCGTACGCCTCGGTCATCGGAGGTGCGCCGGCGGCGGCCGTGGTGTTCGCCGGCGAGGTGAACGCCAGGACCGCATCAGACCCACGCGTGTCGGGGCTCGAGGCTCGGATGACGGACGCGACGGGTACCGAGCGGGCAGGTCTGGCGACCGAGCTCGCCGAGGTACGGTCCTCCGTGCGGGCGGAGAAGCTCGGCGAGGTCGCCGCGGAGTTCGACCGGGTGCACAGTATCCAGCGTGCTGTCGAGGTCGGCTCCGTCGATGCCGTGATCAAGGCCAGTGAGCTGCGCCCACAGCTGATCGCGGCCCTCGAGCGCGGTCTCCAGGCACCCGCCTGACGGGCGAGGTAGAGAGGGCGAGAGCTGTGCAGCTCGAGTGTGACGTGCTGGTCGTGGGTGGCGGTTGCGGAGGTGTCGCCGCGGCGATGACCGCTGCTCGACGTGGCCACCGGGTGATCCTGACCGAGCCGACGGCATGGGTCGGTGGTCAGCTCACCAGCCAGGGGGTGCCCCCCGACGAGCATCCCTGGGTGGAGCGCACGGGCATCACCGACACGTACCGGCGGATGCGAGAGGCGGTGCGTGAGCGGTACCGCGACCTCGGTTCGCTGACAGCCGCCGCACTCGCGGACCCGCTGCTCAACCCGGGGTCGGCGTGGGTCAGTCGCCTGAGTGCGGAGCCGGTGGTGGTTCACCAGGTGCTGCTCGACCTGCTCCGGCCGCTGCAGCACGAGGGCCGGTTGACCGTCCTGACCGGCCATCTGCCGGTGTCCGCAGACACCGACGGCGACCGGGTCGCAGCCGTGACCTTCCAGGACACCACCGGCGGCACGGTGGACGTGACCGCCGAGTACATCCTGGATGCGACCGAGGAGGGGGACCTCCTGCCGCTGACCGGATGTGAGCACGTCATCGGTGCGGAGAGCATGGCCGAGACGGGCGAGCCGCACGCGTTGCAGGGTCCGGCCGACGAGCGTGATCAACAGGCGATCACCTGGTGCGCGGCGCTGGAGCGGTGCCCGGGGGAGGACCACACGATCGAGCGCCCTGCGTCGTACCCCTTCTGGCTGTCGTACCAGGCAGACCACTGGCCCGGACCGCAGCTGGGCTGGGTGACCGAGCAGCCGGAGACCGGGAGGCCGCTGCGTCGGCCGTTGTTCGGCGAGGGTGAGAAGGACCTCTGGACCTTCCGGCGGGTCAGGTACGGCGGGCACTACTCGTCGCCGACCACCGATGTCACTCTCGTCAACTGGCCGCAGGTCGACTACTGGCTCGCCCCTGTCACGGGTGTCGACAGCGCCGAGCGGAAGAGCGCGTTGGCCGGTGCCAGGGATCTCACCCTGTGCTTCGTGCACTGGTTGCAGGTGGACGCCCCGAGACCGGATGGTGGGACGGGGTATCCGGAGCTGCGTCCGCACGGTGATGTGCTGGGCACCGACGACGGTCTCGCGCGCACGGCATACATCCGTGAGAGCAGGCGCATCCGGGCCCAGACGACGGTGCTCGAGCAGCACGTCGGCGTAC
>JBOHDD010000348.1:0-3417 GCA_050699155.1 Nocardioidaceae bacterium | reverse complement strand
CGGCGAGCATCGCCTGCACGAGTGCCGCCCCGATGCCGTTCCGCCGGTGGTCCGGATGCACCACGACCTCCGCGCTGGCGCCCTGGATCCGGTCGGACAGGTCGAGATGGCCATATCCCACCCACTCGCCGTCGGCCGCGGTCGCGACGACGTGCCGGACCGCGGCCCCACCGTCGTACCTGAGCTGGAGCATCACGTGCTCGTTCAGCGGCCGGACCCCGTCTGCCTCGGTGGCTGCGTCGGCGAGCCGTTGCACGCGGTGGCGGTCACCGGGGCTCAGCGCGGGGAGTACGGCGATCTGGGTACCGGCTGGCGTCGTCCTCACCGGGACAACGGTATGGGGTCTTCGCGGAAACCACTCGAGATCCGCGAGGCGTGGGGGCTGGCCCACTCCCGCCACAGGGAGTAACTTGCCTCACAGTGGGCCGCGTTGGCTTGGTCCGCTTTCAGTGTGTGCAGGGTTTCGACGCAGAGGGGGTGCTGGCCCGGCGCGTCGCCACGAGGTGGGGAGTTTGGCGTCGCACACGACAAAAAGGCGTGATGTCCGTTTCGTCTCGGTGGATTCGGGCATTGACTGGGGGGAAGGAGTTGTCGCCGCGCGCGGCCCCTGCAGGGTCTCGGCGTGGCGACAGAGTCTATGCCGCAAGTGTTGGTGATCTGTCTGGTGCCGCTGGTGCCACTGTCGTGTCTGGCACTGCTGCTGTGGCTCGACCGTCTCGAGGAGACCCTCGACCGCGACGTCAACCGCCGGGCGACCCGGATCTCGGCACCTCAGGTTCAGCTCGAGGAGTCCTTGGCGAGGGTGTCCGCGCCCGCCGGCTCCTCGGTCGTCACCGGCTCGCCGGTCATCGTGGCCGACCTGTCGCTGGGCGGCAGCACGAACCGATAGCCGACGTTGCGCACGGTGCCGATCAGGGCCTCGTGCTCTGGGCCCAGCTTGGCCCGCAACCGTCTGATGTGCACGTCCACCGTGCGCGTGCCCCCGAAGTAGTCGTAACCCCAGACCTCCTGCAGCAGCTGCTGGCGGGTGAATACCCGTCCCGGGTGCTGCGCGAGGTACTTCAGCAGCTCGAACTCCTTGAAGGTGAGGTCGAGGGCACGGCCGTCGAGCTTGGCGGTGTAGGTGCCCTCGTCGACGACCACGCCACCGTTGCTGATCACCATCGACTCGCCGGTTTCGTCGTCCTGGCTCGCCCCCAGGCGCTCGGTAGCCAGGCGCACCCGGGCGTCGACCTCCACCGGGCCGGCGGTGTCGAGCAGCACGTCGTCGGCACCCCAGTCCTCGGCGACCACGGCCATGCCGCCCTCGCCCACGACCAGGATCAGCGGGACCGTCACTCCCGTCGTACGCAGCAGGCGGGTGAAGTCGCGTGCCCTCGCCAGGTCGGCGCGTCCGTCCACCAGCACGGCGTCGCTGTGGGGGGAGTCGACCAGCGCCGACGGCTCGGCCGGCAGGACCCGCACCGTGTGTGGAAGCAGGGTGAGCGCCGGCAGCACCTCGGCCGAGGGCTGCGGGGTGTTGGTCAGCAACAGCAGAGCGCCCATCACACCTCCTGGGAGGGCGAGCTCTCAAGCACTACAAGGCCCAGGGGCGTCGTTGCCCGGGCCTCGCATGCGACAGGATAGCCGACATGGGTACGTCGGTTCCGCCTCTGGTCACCGTCCGGTACTGGGCGGCGGCGCGCGCGGCCGCCGGGCGAGAGTCCGACCAGGTGCCGGCATCGACCCTCGCCGAGGCGCTGCGCGAGGTGGTCGCGCTGCACGCCGGCAACGGCCGCTTTGCCGACGTGGTGGCGGTCTGCTCGGTGCTGGTAGGGGAGGCGCCGGTGTCCTCGCAGGACCCCGAGACCGTGTCCCTGGCCGAGGGCAGCGTGGTGGAGCTGCTGCCGCCGTTCGCGGGCGGCTGACCGGTTCTGCGTGCCCGTATCCTTGGACGCGTGACCGCCGGACTCCTGGTGCTGCTGGGCGCCCTCGTGCTGGTCGCCGCGCTCGGTCTGGGCAAGCGGTGGTACGACGGGCGCTTCCGCGCCGTCCGCGCTGCCGAGGTCATGGCCTCCGAGAACACCGTCGTACGCCTGGGGCCGGACGACCTGGAGGGCTCCGCCCTCGGTGAGCGCGCCACGCTGCTGCAGTTCTCCAGTGCGTTCTGCCAGCCGTGCCGGGCCACCCGGCGTGTCCTGTCGGAGGTGGCCGACGTGGTGCCGGGAGTCGCCCACGTCGAGATCGACGCGGAGTCGCACCTGGCGCTGGTCCGCCGGCTCGACATCCTGCGCACACCCACGACGCTGGTGCTCGACGGCCAGGGCAGGGTGACCACGCGCGCCTCCGGGCAGCCGCGCAAGGAGCAGGTCGTCGCCGCCCTGCCGCTCTGACCTGCCGCTCTGACCTGCTGGTGTGGCGCCACCATGTGAAACGTCGTCTTGCGATGCGGACGCCGATTGCGGGTTGTCGCGGGATCCGGCCTACTCTCGTCGCCATGACCTCAACGGCGCTGACCAAGCGGCGCGCGGTGGACCACTGCCGCGTGCGCTCGGCGCTGTGTCGAATGACCTGACCGGGCGACGCCCTGAGTATCTCTGCTGGTCCGTGCTTCCCGTCTGATCGCAGCACACGCAGAGCCGCGCCGCCTGACGTCGTCACCCACCGCGTCCCGTCAGGAGTCCGAACATGAACGTCGACCCCCGTGGCCAGCGGTTCGCCGCCGCCGTCACGTCCGTGGTGCTCGCCGCGGTGCTCGTGACCGAGAGCCTCTGGTTGCTGGTGTTCCAGTCGGTGGTCTTCGCCGTCGGCGCGACAGCGGGGGTACGCCGTTCGCCGTACTCGCTGCTGTTCGCCCGCCTGGTCCGACCGCGGCTCGGCCCGCCGGCAGAAACTGAGGCGCCGCAGCCTCCGCAGTTCGCGCAGGCGGTGGGTCTGGCCTTCGCCCTCGTCGGTGTGGCCGGGTTCGCCCTCGGTCTGACCGTCGTCGGCCTGGTGGCCACCGGCCTGGCGTTGGCGGCTGCGTTGCTCAACGCCGTCTTCGGCCTCTGCCTGGGCTGCGAGCTCTACCTGTTGATCCGTCGCACCTTGACCGCCCACAACCGCAACCGGGCCAACAAGCCCACGGAGGTTTCCACATGAGCCGCGAAGCAGTGCTTGTCGACGCCGCATGGGTCGAGCAGCACATCGACAACCCCGACGTCGTCCTGGTCGAGGTCGACGAGGACACCAGTGCCTACGACAAGGGCCACATCCGTGGCGCCGTCAAGGTGGACTGGAAGGAAGACCTGCAGGACCCTGTACGCCGCGATTTCGTGAACCGGCAGCAGTTCGAGCAGCTGCTGAGCGAGCGGGGCATCGGCAACGACGACACGGTCGTGCTCTACGGCGGCAACAACAACTGGTTCGCCGCGTATGCGTACTGGTACTTCAAGCTGT
>JBOHDD010000347.1:0-3469 GCA_050699155.1 Nocardioidaceae bacterium | reverse complement strand
TCGCACCGGCGGTGCCGCCCACCATCCCGGCGATCAGCGCGAAGTTGGAGACCAGTCCGTCCATCGCCCCGAAGACCGCCGGTCGCAGCCAGCCACCGGTGACATCGGGGTGTTCGTGGTCGACGGGGAGGACGTCCTGGCGGATCCCCCCGGGTGTGGAAACTGCACCACTCATGACTTGCAGATTAGCCCTCTGACCTGCGGTTTTCACCGAAGGCAAGGCTCACCGAACTGCCCCGCACAGCGGGCCGCGCCAACCCTGCACAGCGTGCCGCGCCAATCCTGGCAGGCGGCTGCCGGCCGTCAGGCCCGGCGGCGGAACCAGCGCCGTCCGGCCTTCCCGTCACCACCGGCGGGGGCGGGTTCGGCCTCCGTGGACCCGGTCCCGGCCGACCCGGTCCCGGCCGGCCCGGCGTCGGCGGAGCCGACCTCGGCGTGCGCGGCCTCCGGCGGCGCAGGCTCCACGTCCTGCTCCCGGCCGGGGCGCTTGCGGGCGGACCAGATGAAGAACCCCAGCGCCAGCAGGAAGACGATGACCGAGGTCCAGACGTTCAGCCGGAGACCGAGGATGTGGTTGGCCTCGTCGATGCGGAGGTACTCGATCCAGCCGCGCCCGGCCGTGTAGGCCATCACGTACAGCGCCAGCGCCCGCCCGAAACCCAGGCGGAGCCTGCGGTCCAGCCAGATCACCAGACCGGCGACCCCGAAGTCCCACAGCGCCTCGTAGAGGAAGGTGGGGTGGAACGTCTCGAAGCCCGCGTAGCCCGCCGGCCGGAACTCAGGGTCGATCTCGAGTGCCCACGGAAGCGTCGTCGGCCGGCCGAACAGCTCCTGGTTGAACCAGTTGCCGACCCGGCCGATCCCCTGCGCCACCGCCAGCGCGGGCGCGAGCGCGTCGGCGAGGGCGAGGAACTTCACATCCCGGCGACGGCAGCCGATGTAGGCACCGAGCGCACCCATCGAGATGGCACCCCAGATGCCCAGCCCGCCCTGCCAGATGTAGAGCGCCTCGACCGGGTTGCGGCCCTCGCCGAAGTACAGCTGGTAGTCGGTGATCACGTGGTACAGCCGGGCGCCCACCAGGCCGAAGGGCACCGCCCAGACGGCGATGTCGGCGACCGTGCCGTGCTGCCCGCCGCGCGCCACCCAGCGCCGGTCGCCGAGCCATACGGCGACCAGGACGCCGGCGATGATGCACAGCGCGTAAGCACGCAACTCGAAGAACCCGAGCTGCCACGTGCCCTGGTCCGGGCTCGGGATGGACGCGATGATCACCAGCAGAACCTACCCTGGCAGACCGGCGAGAGTTTGCACGTCCCCGACGAGGTCCCCCACCGGCGTGCCTTCGGTCCACACCACGCGCGCCGTGTCGTCGGCGGCGAATCCGATCACCTGGCTGCCGTGCCCGACCTCGTACCCGCCGCCGGGCAGCCGATTCATCCCCTCGATCGGCACACCGAGCGGCTCGGCCGCCGCCTTGATCCTGCGCATCGGCCCGGTCACACCTTCGAACGACGGGTGGAACCGGTCGACGTACTCCCCCACCACCTCCGGCGTGTCGCGTGCGGGGTCGGTGGTGACGAACACCATCTGGACGTTTGCAGCCACCTTCGGCTCCAGCCGGGTGAACGCGGAAGCGACGTCGGCCATCACCATGCTGCAGACATCAGGGCAGTTGGTGTAGCCGAAGAACACCAGGGTCACCGGCTTGGTGGTGTCGCGCACGAGGTTGTACGCCGACCCGGACGAGTCGGTGAGGGTGATGTCGGGCATCCGGTAGTGCTGGGACAGTCCCACGCCGCGGAAGCCGTCGGTGTCGGCACCGGACTGGTGGATCGCGCCGCCGGGGTTGCTGACCGCGGCCTCGTCGGCCGAGCCGCTGCAGCCGGCTACCAGTGTCAGCACGCAGACAGCGGTCAGCGCCGGCAGTCTGAGCATCGACATCACGAAACGCACAACTGCTCAGGCACCCTGCGGAGTTCCCGACGTCGCCCGTCGCACACCACCCGCGAGGTCCTCGGCCAGCGCGCGTACGGCGGCCCCTCCGACCAGCGCGTCGTCACCGGCGTCGAGCAGCCGGCGGACGAAGGCCGACCCGACGATCACGCCGTCGGCGTACGCCGCGACCTCCGCGGCCTGGTCGCCGTTCGACACTCCGAGTCCGACACCGACCGGGAGTGCGGTGGCCTCCTTCACCCGAGCCACCAGGTCCGGGGCCCGCTTGCTGGTCTGCTCGCGTACGCCCGTGACTCCCATCACGGAGGTCGCGTAGACGAAGCCGCGGCATGCGGCCACGGTCATCGCGATCCTGGCCTGGGTCGACGACGGCGAGACCAGGAAGACCCGGTCCAGGCCGTGCTCGTCCGAGGTGGTCGTCCACTCCGCGGCCTCGTCGGGGATGAGGTCGGGGATGATCAGCCCGGACCCGCCGGCAGCGGCGAGGTCGCGCGCGAACCCGTCGACGCCGTACCGCTCGACGGGGTTCCAGTAGGTCATCACCACGGTGGGCACGATCGGCGAGACCGTCTCGACCGTGCGGAGCACGTCACGGGTGCGCAGACCTCCCTCCAGGGCCCGCTGGGCCGCCACCTGGACCGTGGGGCCGTCCATCACCGGGTCGCTGTACGGCAGCCCGACCTCGACCAGGTCGACTCCCCCGTCGACCATCGCGCGGATCGCGTCGACACATCCCCGGTACGACGGAAATCCCGCCGGCAGGTAACCCACGAGCACGCTGCGACCGTCGGAACGGGCAGCGGCGAAGACGTCCTCCACCCGGCTCCCGCTGTGCTCTGTCATGCGTCCACCTCCGGTGAACCTTCCTTGTCGACGAAGCCCAGCCAGTGCGCGGCGGTGTCCATGTCCTTGTCTCCGCGCCCGGACAGACAGACCGCGATCACCGCGTCCGGACCCAGCTCACGGGCAACCTCGAGCGCCCCTGACACCGCGTGCGCGGACTCGATCGCGGGGATGATCCCCTCGGTGCGGGACAGCAGTCTGAACGCCTCCATCGCCTGCGCGTCCGACACCGGCCGGTACGTGGCCCGCTTGGTCTGTGCGAGGTGCGCGTGCTCCGGACCGACGCCGGGGTAGTCGAGGCCGGCCGAGATCGAGTGCGACTCGATCGTCTGCCCGTCCTCGTCCTGGAGGAGGTACGACCGTGCGCCGTGCAGCACGCCCACCTCACCGGCGCTGATGGTGGCGGCGTGCCGCCCCGTCTCGAACCCCTCGCCGCCTGCCTCGAAACCGTACAGCCGGACCGACTCGTCCGGCACGAACGCGCTGAACATCCCGATCGCGTTCGAACCGCCTCCGACGCAGGCACACACCGCGTCCGGTAGCCGTCCGAGCAGCTCGAGCGACTGCTCGCGGGACTCGTCGCCGATGCCTCGGCAGAAGTCCCGCACCATCGCCGGGAACGGATGGGCGCCGGCGGCGGTGCCGAGCAGGTAGTGCGTCTCGTCGACAC
>JBOHDD010000346.1:0-5254 GCA_050699155.1 Nocardioidaceae bacterium | reverse complement strand
GACGGCGTCGGGGCTCACCCCGAGGCGCAGCAGCAGCCGGGCGATGGGTGTCACCAACCGGACCCAGAAGGCGCGGAACCGTTCGAGCATGGGGCTGATGCCGCTTCCTGGCCGGGGGCTTGGGTCGGCCCGATGCTACCGGCCGCCGACTGGCCCTTGTGCCGCGACAGCGGCTGGGTGAAAGGTGGGGAGACGAACCTCACCCGCGAGCCCGGACCAGCCCAGGGAGGCACCCATGGCAGACAGGACCCACGCTCCCCCCGGAGCCGCCGGAGATGCGCCGGTGGCCGACCGACCCGATGCGGTCCGCAATGTCGTGTTGGTCGGCCCGTCAGGCTCTGGCAAGACGATGCTGGTCGAGGGCCTGCTGGCTGCCACCGGCCTGGTCACCCGGCTCGGCAGCGTCGAGGACGGCACGACAGTCTGCGACTTCGAGGAGGTGGAGCAGCGGCAACAGCGTTCGGCGGGCCTCGCGCTCGGGCCCCTGGAGCACGAGGGCGTCAAGGTGAACCTGCTGGACACGCCCGGCTACGCCGACTACGTCGGTGAGCTGCGCGCCGGGCTGCGCGCCGCAGACTGCGCGCTGTTCGTGATCGCGGCCAACGAGGGCGTGGACGCCGCGACCAAGGCACTGTGGCAGGAGTGCGCGTCCGTCGGCATGCCCCGCGCTGTCGTGATCACCAAGCTCGACCACGCCCGCTCCGACTACCCAGGCGTCCTGGCGCAGGCGCAGAGCGCCTTCGGCGACAAGGTGCTGCCGCTGTACGTCCGACTCGGCGACGACAGCCTGGCCGGGATGCTCTCGCAGAAGGTCGTGACGTACGCCGACCGCAAGCCGAGTGTGCGAGGGCCCGGCGACGACGAGGCCCTCGAGATCGAGGCCGCCCGCGGGTCACTGATCGAGGGCGTCATCGAGGAGTCCGAGGACGAGACCCTGATGGACCGCTACATGAGCGGGGAGGAGATCGACCCCAAGCTGCTGGTCGACGATCTCGAGACAGCGGTGGCGCGGGGTTCGTTCTTCCCCGTCGTACCCGTCTGCACCAGCAGCGGCGTCGGCACCTTCGAGCTGCTGGAGATCATCACCAGCGCGTTCCCGTCACCTCCCGAGCACACCTTCCCCCCGGTTTTCACCACCGTCGGCAAGACCGTCACCGGGCTCACCTGCGACCCCGCCGGACCGCTGCTCGCCGAGGTGGTCAAGACCACCTCCGACCCGTACGTCGGGAGGATCAGCCTGGTCCGGGTGTTCTCCGGGACGCTGCGCCCCGATGCGACCGTGCACGTGTCCGGACACTCCTCCCAGTTCTTCGGCGCCGAGCGGGGCCACGAGGACCACGACGAGGACGAACGGATCGGAGCCTTGTCGTCGCCGCTGGGCCGCGCTCAGCGCACGCTGGCGCAGTGCGTCGCCGGCGACATCTGTGCGGTTGCCAAGCTGAGCCGTGCTGAGACCGGTGACACGCTGTCGGACAAGGACAACCCGCTGCTGATGGAGCCGTGGGCGATGCCGGAGCCGCTGCTGCCCGTCGCCGTCGAGGCACACGCCAAGGCCGACGAGGACAAGCTGTCGCTCGGGCTGACCAGGATCGCCGCCGAGGATCCGACACTTCGCATCGAGCACAACGCCGAGACGCACCAGGTGGTGCTGTGGTGCATGGGCGAGGCGCACGTCGACGTCGTTCTCGACCGGCTGGCCAACCGCTACGGCGTCCAGGTGGACCAGGTCGACCTGCGCGTCCCGCTGCGCGAGACGTTCACCCACCCGGCGAAGGGCAAGGGGCGGCACGTCAAGCAGTCCGGTGGCCATGGCCAGTACGCCGTCTGCGACATCGAGGTGACTCCGCTGGAGAACTCCGGCGGCTTCGAGTTCGTCGACAAGGTGGTCGGCGGCGCCGTACCCCGGCAGTTCATCCCCAGTGTCGAGAAGGGAGTGCGGGCTCAGCTCGAGCGTGGGCTGGGCGCCGGCTACCCCGTGGTCGACATCCAGGTGACGTTGCTCGACGGCAAGGCGCACAGCGTGGACTCCTCGGACATGGCATTCCAGACCGCCGGCTCGCTGGCGCTGCGGGACGCGGCCGAGCAGGGCGAGATCTCGGTGCTCGAGCCGTACGACGAGATCGGCGTGCTGATCGACGACGACTACGTCGGTGCCGCCATGGGCGACCTGTCCAGCCGTCGGGCCCGGGTCCTGGGCACGGAGGCCGTCGGGTCCGGACGCACGCTGATCCGCGCGGAGGTGCCACAGACCGAGATCGTGCGCTACGCGATCGACCTGCGCTCGATCAGCCACGGCACCGGTACGTTCAGCCGTGAGTTCCGCCGCTACGAGCCGATGCCGCGCAACATCGCCGCCAAGATCATGGACGCCGGCAGCTGACCGGTAGCCTGCCGCCATGCGGCGCGCCTGGGGAGGGACTCTCGTCCTCGTCCTGCTGATGTCGCCGGCCTGCACGGACACGGAACCGTCCGCGGACGACGCCGCGCAGGCTCCCACCAGGACCGGGGAGGTCGTCCCGGTCGATGCCTGCGAGCTCGTGACCAGGCGTGCGATGCGACGCGCTCTGTCGGAGCAGGTGCGCATCGTGGGGCGTCAGCTGGAGGCTCCGACGCTGCCGACCGAGAGCTGCATGTGGGGGCGGGAGTTCGGGGTCGCGCTGGTGGAGCTGCAGGTGACGCCGGGGCCGGTGGCCGACGACACCTTCCGGGCCGCGTTCGGAACCCCGGCCGGCGGCGAGCCCAGGACCGCGGACGTCGGTGAGCTGGCGTACGCGCGGACGGGGCTGACATCGCGCACGCTGCAGGTGCTCGACAACGGCGTGGTGCTCAGCATCGAGGCCAAGGACTCCCCCGGTGACCGGCTACCACGCCGGGCGCTCCCCCGGGTCGCCGAGCGGGTGCTCGCGGCCCTGCCTGCCAACCCCGAGCTCGCCGACGGTCGGCCACCGGCGCCCTGCGCACCCGTGGCCGAGGACGGGGTCTCGGCGGCGATGACGACCGACGTCCGCATGGTCAGCGGCCACGTCGAGCGCGGCCCGAACAGGGCCGGGGCACTGATGTGCTCGTGGGCGGGGCTGCCCGGCAACGTGGTCGTCACGGTTCGCACCGACCCCGTACAGATCACCAACTACCGCGCCAACCTGAGCCCGCGGGTCTACCAGCAGGTGCCGAACGTTCCGGCGGAGGTCTGGTCGCAGGACAACCGCGCCGGCGACCTGCTGATCTTCCTCGACGACGCCCTGCTCGAGGTGACGACACTTCCAGGGCAGGGCTTCTCCTCCCCCGATGTCACCACCACGCCCGGCGAGCTCGAGCTGGCCGAGGAGCTGGTGCGGACCTTCGCCCAGGAAGGACCTGGACGATGAGGTTCGGCGTGATCGGTGCCGGGGGCGTCGGAGGGTACTTCGGTGCCCGTCTGGCCAACTCCGGCCACCAGGTCGGCATGGTCGCGCGGGGTCGGCACCTGGCGGCAATGCGCGAGGACGGGCTGCGCGTGCAGAGCATCCTCGGTGACACCACGGCCGACGTCGTCGCCACCGCGGACCCGGCCGAGCTCGGCATCTGCGACGTGGTGCTGGTCTGCGTCAAGGCCTACGACACCGAACCCGTCGCCCGGCTGCTCCACCCGCTGCTCGGTGACACCACCACGGTCGTCTCCCTGCAGAACGGCATCGACAACGAGGAGCGGCTCGCGGCCGTGATAGGGCCCGAGCACGTCGTCGGTGGCGCGGCGTACATCTTCTCCTCGATCACCGAGCCGGGCGTGGTCGCGCACACGGGTGGACCGGCACGGCTGGTGTTCGGGGAGATGGACGGCTCTCGCAGCGGGCGGGTCGAGCGGCTGCTGGCGGCCTGCCGGGACGCGGGTATCGAGGCCGAGGTCTCAGCCGACATGCGCGTCGTCCTCTGGACCAAGTTCGCGTTCATCTGCGCCACCGCCGGGATGACCGCGGCGGTGCGGCTGCCGATGGGTGACATCCGCGGCTGCGACGAGTCGTGGTCGATGTTCGGCCGGATCGTGGCGGAGGTCGTCGACCTCGCACGCGCGGAGGAGGTGCCGGTGGCCGCGGACGCGGTGGAGCAGGTGCTGCGTCTCTGTGAGCGGGTCGACGCCGGAGCCTTCTCCTCCCTGCACCACGACCTGGTGGCCGGGCACCGGATGGAGCTGGAGGCGTTGCACGGCACCGTAGTAAGCCGTGCCCGCCGCGCAGGTATCGCCGTGCCCGCCTGCGAGGCCGTGCGCGCCATCCTGAGCCCGTGGGCGGCGCGGACCGCCTGACGTCAGTCCGATGTCGGCCAGGCCTCGGCGATCAGCGCACGGGTCTCGGACAGCAGCTGCGGGATCACCTTCGTCTGCGCCAGCACGGTGATGAAGTTGGCGTCCCCTCCCCACCGTGGGACCACGTGCTGGTGCAGATGGTCGGCCAGCGAGCCGCCTGCGACCCCGCCGAGGTTGAGGCCGACGTTGAAGCCGTGCGGCGACGACGCCTTCTTGATCGCGCGTACGGCGTCACGCGTCATCGCCGTCAGCTCCAACGCCTCTGCCTCGGTCAGGTCCTCGAGCCCGCCGACGTGGCGGTACGGCACGACCATCAGGTGGCCGGGGTTGTAGGGATGCAGGTTGAGGACGGCGTACACCTGCCGGCCCCGCGCGAGCAGCAGACCCTCCTCGTCGCTCATCGACGGGATCCGACAGAAGGGGCAGCTCTCGTCCTCGGCTCCGTTGGCCTCCGCGGCACCGACGATGTAGGCCATCCGGTGAGGTGTCCACAGCCTCGCCAGCGCGTCGTCGACCCCGATGCCGTCCTGGGGAACCAGCTCCGGTTGGTCCTTCCCTTCGGTCATACCTGTGTCCGCTGCTCGATCGCCTCGGTGACGCGCGACACCGCCTCGTCGACGGGTACGCCGTTGTCCTGGTCGCCGTTGCGGAACCTGAACGAGACCGCGTGGTCGTCCACGTCCCGGTCACCGGCGATCAGCATGAAGGGCACCTTCTGGGTCTGTGCGTTGCGGATCTTCTTCTGCATCCGGTCATCGCCGGTGTCGACCTCGACCCGCACCCCCCGTGCCTCCAGCTTCGCCGCCACCTCGCGCAGGTAGTCCTCGTGCCGCTCGGCGATCGGGATCGCGACCGCCTGCACCGGCGCGAGCCAGGGCGGGAAGGCACCGGCGTAGTGCTCGGTGAGCACGGCGATGAAGCGCTCGATCGAACCGAACAGGGCGCGGTGGATCATCACCGGCCGCTGCCGAGTGC
>JBOHDD010000345.1:0-3126 GCA_050699155.1 Nocardioidaceae bacterium | reverse complement strand
GGTTCATGCCGTCGCGCAGCGGCGTCACCACGGCGATGTCGGCGGCCCGGTACAGAGCCGCCATCTCCGGCCGGGAGAACGAGGTGTGCTGGTAGTTGATCGCCGGGGTGCCGATCCGGCCGTGCTCGCCGTTGATCCGGCCGACCAGGAGCTCGATCTCGTCGCGCAGCACCCGGTACTGCTCGACCCGCTCCCGGGACGGTGTCGCCACCTGGACGAACACCGCGTCGTCGACGGAGATGCGCTTCTCGTCCAGCAGTTCACCGAACGCGCGCAGGCGCTGCCGGATGCCCTTGGTGTAGTCGAGCCGGTCCACCCCGAGCAGGATGTGCGCCGGATCGCCGACCTCCTTGCGGATCTCGCGGGCACGCTGCTCGGTCTCCGGCTGGCGGGCCAGCTGTTCGAGCTCGCCGACGTCGATGGAGATCGGGAACGCCTTGGCCCGGACGATCCGGTCGTCCGGCAGGTGGATGCGGTCGCCACGGGTCCGCAGGCCCATCCGGTTGCGGGCCAGGCGGGCGAAGTTCGACGCCGCGCCAGGCCTCTGGAAACCGACCAGGTCCGCACCCATCAACCCGTCCTGGTTCTGTCGCCGCCACGGCATCTGCGCGAACAGCTCGGTCGGCGGGAACGGGATGTGCAGGAAGAAGCCGATCCGCAGGTCCGGCCGCAGCTCGCGCAGCATCGCGGGCACGAGCTGGAGCTGGTAGTCGTGGATCCACACCACCGCGTCCTGGGCGGCGATATCCGCGGCCTTCTCCGCGAACCGCCGGTTCACCCGCGCGTAGGAGTCCCACCACTCGCGGTGGAACTCCGGCGCCACGATCACGTCGTGGTACAGCGGCCAGAGGGTGCCGTTGGAGAACCCCTCGTAGTACTCCTCCATCTCGTCGTCGGACAGCGCCACCGGCACCAGCGTGAGGCCGCCCTCCTCGAACGGCTCGAGCTCGTCGGCACGCCCGCCGCCGGGCCACCCGATCCAGGCGCCGTGGTGTCGACGCAGGACCGGCTCGAGTGCGGTGACGAGGCCGCCGGGCGAGCGTCGCCAGGTCGTCGACCCGTCGGGGTTCACCACCCTGTCGACCGGCAGCCGGTTGGCCACGACGACCATCTCGCTGGTCATCTGCTTCCGTCGGCGAGACGTACGTTTGCCCGGAGCCTGACGGATGTCGTTGGTGGTGGCGGGCACCGGCGGTCTCCCTAGCAGATCTGTCCGAGATCCGTCGCAGCGTGGTGACACGACCCTATCCGTCGACGACCGGGCGCTCTACCGGTGTCGGTGCGTCGGCTACCCTCACGCACGCACCTGGTGTGACCGGGTAAAGGCCCAAGACGCGCCCGGCGTAGCAAATGACACCCATGTGTTTTGTCGCCTACGATGGGCCCGAGTTGACCGCGAATCAATGGAGTCGATGGCCCATGGCAGGCACTGACGCCGCGAACGTCCGGATCGTGACCTCGGGCGAGGCCGCCCGCGCGGCCGAGGCGCTGTCCGACCGTGACCGCGAGGTCCTGAGCTTCGAGCGCCAGTGGTGGAAGTACGCCGGAGCCAAGGAGCAGGCGATCCGCGAGAAGTTCGAGATGTCCGCGACGCGCTACTACCAGGTGCTGAACGCGCTGATCGACCGCGAGTCCTCGATGGCCTTCGACCCGCTGCTGGTCAAGCGGCTTCGTCGGCTCCGCTCCGCGCGCCAGCGGGCGCGTTCGGCCCGGCGACTCGGCTTCGAAGTCTGACAACGGGGGTGTGGGGGATGACACGCACGCAGTACGGCCAGGCCACCCCGTCGGTGGTCGTCATCGTCAGCGTGGTCGCCGTGGTGGCGGCACTGGTCGCGTTCTTCGCCGGTGGTGACGGCGGTCCCCGCGCCGTGGAGGCCCAGGCGAACGCCGGGTCGGCCGGTACACCGTCAACGACCCCCTCCGCCAAGCCCAGCCCCAGCCCTTCGAGCGAGCCCTCGCCACGGGAACGGCGTACCAAGGAAGCCCGGGGCGAGAAGACCCAGGCCGAGAAGACCAGGGCCGAGAAATCCAAGCGGGACCGGGCCGAGGCCAGGAAGCGCCGGCGGCCCGAGCCGGATCCCGCGCGCGGTGCGCCGGACGTCTACATCGAGGTCTACAACAACACCGCGATCACCGGCCTGGCTGCCTCGACGGCGGCACAGCTGCAGGACGGCGGCTGGCAGGTCGTCGGGGTGGACAACTGGCACGGCAGCATCCCCGCCAGCACGGTCTACTACCCCGAAGGGCTGTACGACGAGGCCCAGCAGCTGGCCCAGACGTTGGGCGTCGGCCGCACGCACGGTGCGGTCGCGCCGATGAAGTTCGACCGGCTGACGGTCATCCTGACCCCCGACGCCGCCTGAGACGGGTTTCGTGACCGAAGTCTCGCCGCGGACCGAGCAGGGTCGAGCCGGCCTCACCGGGCTCACCTCCGACCCCGCGTCTGCGCTGGTCGCGCTGGACTTCGACGGGACCATCGCGCCGATCGTCGCCGACCCCCAGCAGGCGCGCGCCCACCCGGGCGCGGTGGCTGCGCTGTCGGAGCTGGCCGGACGGGTCGGACGGGTCGCCATCGTCACCGGGCGCCCCGCCGAGACCGCGGTGGAGTACGCCGGGCTGCGCGACGCCGTCGGGCTGCGCGGGATGGTGGTGCTCGGCCACTACGGGCTCGAGCGCTGGGACGCGGCGACGGGTGAGGTCACCGCGCCGCCGCCTCCTGCGGGTGTGGACGAGGCGCGTCGCCGGCTGCCCGACCTGCTGGCGGCGCAGAAGGCACAGGACGCGTACGTCGAGGACAAGGGCTCGTCGCTGGGTGTGCACACCCGACGGCTGCCCGACCCGCAGGACACCTTCGAGCGGCTGCGCGACCCACTGCAGCGGCTGGCCGACGAGGTCGGGCTGGTGCTGGAGCCGGGTCGGCTGGTGCTCGAGCTGCGTCCGGCCGGCGTCGACAAGGGCGGAGCACTGCGTTCACTCGTCGACGAGCTGGGCGCCCGGACGGTGGTCTTCGCCGGTGACGACCTGGGCGACCTGGCCGCGTTCGACGCGGTCGACGCGCTGCGGGCCCAGGGCGTGACCGGGCTGCTGGTGTGCTCGGGCTCGACCGAGGAGGCGGCACTGGCCGAG
>JBOHDD010000344.1:0-13214 GCA_050699155.1 Nocardioidaceae bacterium | reverse complement strand
ACACCTTGCGGGGATTGTCGGCCACCAGCTCCACCGCGCTGCTCACTGCCTCGTCCAGGTCGAGCCGGTGCTCGGCGACCAGGCCGGCGAGATAACCACAGTCGAGCCGGCGCGCCATGTCGTGTCGAGCCGGGATCGAGCAGAAGGCGCGCGTGTCGTCGATGAAACCCGATGTCCGGCTCAGGCCAGCGGTCTCCGTGACCGCCGATCTGAACCGGCGGATCGCGTCGGGAGCATCGAGGAACCCCCATGGGGCCCCCGCGTAGACGGATGGGTAGAACCCCGCCAAGGGTGCGATCTCCCGGGAGAACGCGGTCTCGTCCAACGTGAACAGCACGAGATGCAGGTCAGGATGGGTCCCGTAGCGCTCGAGCAGTGGCTGCAGAGAGCGGGTGAACTCCACCTGCACCGGGATGTCGTGGCCGGTGTCGCCGCCGTAGGCCTCGAACGTGGGGGTGTGATGGTTGCGTCGTACACCGGGATGCAGAGTCATGACGAGTCCGTCTTCGGTGGACATCCGCGCCATTTCTAGCAGCATGTGACGACGAAACCGAATTGCCTCGTCGACACTGGCCCGGCCCGCCCGCGCGTTGCGGAAGATGCGCTCGGCCTCGGCGCGGTCGAGGGGCTCGGTGCATACGTCGGCGTGGCTGTGGTCCGCCGATGTCGCACCATGGTTCACGAAGTACCGACGCCGCGCCTCCAGCGCACGGACGTACCCGACGTAGTCGCCGGTGTCGATGTCGGCCGCGGCGCCCAACCGCTCGACCGCGTCGTTCCAGGCAGGTGCCGCGGGTTCCAGATACCGGTCGGGACGGAACGTGGGAAGCACGCGTGCCGGCCAGGTCGGGTCGGAGATGAGTCCGGTGTGCGCGGGAAGGTCGTCGGCCGGGTCGTCGGTCGTCGCCAGCACCTCGATGCCGAATCGCTCGAAGAGCGCCCGTGGCCTGAACTCGTCACGGGCGAGGCAGTCCGCGACCTGGTCGTAGCTGCTGTCAGAGGTGCCCGCCGATGGCCTTTCGGTGACACCGAAGATGTCGAACAGCTCGGACTCGAGCCAGTAGCGCGAGGGTGTGCCACGAAAGGCATCCCAGTGTTCGCAGAGCAGCCGCCAAACCGCTCGAGACTCGCTTTCCGACATCGGTCCTTGGGCCACGCCCAATGCTTCAAGGGGGACACCGCGGGCATGCAGCAAGCGTGTTACGTAATGGTCATCTGTGACCAGCAACCGTGCCGGGTCCCTGAACGGCTTGTCCTCGAGAAGAACCTGTGCGTCGACGTGACCATGCGGTGAGATGATCGGCAGGTCACGAACTTCCTCGTACAACCCTCGTGCCAGGGTGCGCACGGCGGGATCGGCGGGCAGCAGTCGGTCCGGGTGCGGGGCGAGTGCGGTCACCGAGGAGGGCATGCGTCCATGCTCGATAGACATCCGGTGGAATGCAATCGGTTGCCAACTGTTGCCTTCGGCGAGCTGGTCGAGCGACGCGACGAGTCAGCAGGGGATCAGCGCGTCGGGTGAGGTCCCGTCGACTCCCTGGGCACCAGGCGCGTCGGCACCACCACCGGCTCACGCCGGAACGGCCGCGCACCACCGACGATCGTGAGCAGATGGCGAACCGCCGTGGCTCCGAGCAGGTGCAGCGGTGCCGCGACAGTGGTCAACGTAGGCGTCACCAGCTCGGCGGCGAAGATGTTGTCGAACCCCAACACGCTGACGTCCGCTGGAACGCGGACTCCCTTCGAGGCCAAGCCTCGCATCACGCCGATGGCTACGAGGTCGTTGTAGGCGATCACCGCCGACGTGGGCCCGCGGCTCAGCGCCTGGGCGGCCAGGGCACCACCGTCGGCGGTAGGCGGGAACGGGCCGATGCACCGCGCGCGCATCCCCTGCTCTTGGGTCGCCTCGCGCAGCGCCATCCATCGCCGGCCGTTCGTCCAGGACGCCGCCGGGCCGGCGACGTACGTGACCGACTCATGCCCGAGCGAGGCGAGGTGTTCCGTGGCTCGGCGCATGCCGTTCGCGACGTCGGTGACGACGCTTGGCACGTCGCTGACGGACCGGTTCATCACGATCATCGGGCGCTGCTTGGCAATCATCGTGATCGCGGAGTCGGACATGCGCGTGCTGGCGAGCACGATGCCTTCCACCGTGGATACCGAACGGTCCAGGGCTTCGCGCTCGAGGCGGTCGGACTCCTGTGCATCGGCCAGCAACATGGTGTACCCCGCCTCAGCGGCGGCAGCCTGGGCACCTCGGATGATCTCGAAGTAGAACGGGTTGGTGACGTCGGAGATCACCAGCGCGATCATCGAGCTGCAGGGCGTGCTGGACGCCTGCGGAACCGGGTTGGTGCGGTAGCCGAGGTCGGTCGCCACGCGACGGATCCGCTCGGCGGTCGCGGAGTTCACCCGCCCGGGCCGTGAGAACGCGCGGGAGACGGTCGATGCGGCCACGCCGGCGGCCTGGGCGACGTCGTAGATGCTGGGATCCTGCCGCGGACGCGACGAGCCTGTCTGCTTGGGCATGGCCCTCCTCGTAGGTCCGGGTCACGGTAGGCGGGATACCGGCTTGGCGGCAACCGGTTGCCACCAGCCGAGGCAGCGGCAACATGTGGCAACGCATTGCCGCTCCGACAAGCGCCTCCCTAGGCTCGCCGCACTCTGGCGTGGACCGCTGCCAGCGAACCTGAAAGGAAGTGGACGATGCGGCGTCGGAACCGGGACCGCGCAAAGGTGACTCTGGGGCTGGTTGCGGCCTCGACGCTGCTGGCTGCCTGCTCCGGCGCCGACGGCGCATCAGGAGGCGACGAGCTGCGCGTCCTGGTCAGCGCCCAGGATGACAAGGCGGCTGAACAGAAGGTGTGGTTCAGCCGGCTCGAGAAGGAGTTCAGGGCCAAGACCGGCGCCACACTGACGTTCGAGACGTTCTCCAGTGCGGAGGAGGAGCAGAAGAAGATTCAGACGGGGGTCATCAGCGGCACGGGTCCGGACGTCTTCAGCCTCGGGACCACGTTCACGCCGGTCGCGCAGGCTACCGGCGGATTCCTCGAGCTGTCCAAGGAGGACTGGGAGAAGATCGGTGGCCGGGACCGCTTCGCACCGGAGGCCCTGGCGATGTCCGGAACCGACCCGAGTCACGAGGTCGGCGTGCCCGTGAGCATGCGGCCCTACGCGCTGGCCTACAACACCGAGCTGTTTCGAAAGGCCGGGATCGACGGGCCGCCCACCACCTGGGACGAGCTGCTCCAGGACGCCAAGAAGATCAACGCGCCGTCCGAGGGCGTCTATGGTCTCGCCGTCGACTACGCCGACGAGTACAACCCGTGGAAGTACATCTGGACCCTGGCGGAGCTGAGCGGCGGGTCGCTGGTCAGTGAGGACCTGAAGCAGTCACAGCTGGACAGCACGCAGGTGGTGGAGGCGACACAGGACTACTTCGACCTCCTCACCAAGCACGGGGTGGTCGACCCGGCAAGTGCGGGCTGGGAGAACGACCAGGCGGTCGCGGCGTTCGCCGCCGGCAAGGCAGGGATCCTGCCCTTGGTCACGCCATCGATGGTCCCGACGCTGGAGTCGTCCGCCCTCGAGGGGAAGTACGACGTCGCGCCGATGCCGATGGTGCCGTTCGGGGCTCAGCAGCTGCCGCCAGGCGGAGTCCCCGCCGGGACGATCGTCTCGGGGGACAACCTCGCGATCGCCGACTACACCGACAACAAGGACTTGGCGCTGGAGTACCTGAAGATGGTGACCAGCACGGAGAAGCAGCTGCAGTACGCGCGCATGTTCGGTGACGTCCCGGCCAACCAGGAGGCCGCCGAGGTCTACTCGCAGGGCACCCCGGCCGCGGCTGCGTTCGCGGAGGCGAACAACACAGCGGTTCCGACGGCCTACACCGGCGCCTGGGCGGACGTGCAGCTCGGCCTGACCAATGTGATGACCCAGTCCTTGCCCGCACTTGCCGAGGGACGGTACGACCCGGCCACGGTCGAGCAGCTCCTGCGTGAGGCCGACCGGACCGTGCAGTCGTCCTTGGCCCGTCAGAAGTGAGCCTTTCACTCAAGACCGGCGCGCCGGCGTCTCCACCCGAGGCGCCGGCGTCGCCGAGGCGGTCCAAGCGGCGACCAGCCGACCGGCCGCTGTGGCTGATGCTGCCGATGATCGCCCTGCTGGTCCTGGTCATCGTGGTCCCGTTCCTGATCGCGCTGTACATCAGCCTGCTCGATCTTGACCAGTACACGTTGCGGGAGTGGGTTCACGCACCCTGGGTGGGACTGGGCAACTATGTGGAGTCGATCCGGACGTCCTCGGCGCTGCACTCCCTGTGGGTGAGCACGTCGTTCTCCGTACTCACTACCATCCTGATCACCCCGATGGGCCTGCTGGCGGCCCTGTCCGTCAACGCCCGGTTCCGCGGGCGGGCGGTCGTGCGGTCGCTGTTCCTGGTGCCGTACGTCATTCCCTCGTTCGTCACCGCGACCGTCTGGCGGATCATCATGCAGCCGGAGGGCAGGCTGAACGCCGTACTCGGCACCCTCGGGATCGACGGCGGCCAGTGGCTCATCGGGGAGCAGAGCTTCTGGGCCCTGGTCATCGTCGACGTCTGGGCCGCCTGGCCGTTCCTGTACATCATGATCCTGGCCGGCCTGCAGAACATCTCCGCCGACCTCTACGACTCCGCCGATGTGGACGGTGCGTCCTGGTGGCAGAAGGTCTGGTACGTCGTCATCCCGCAGGTACGCGGACAGCTCATGCTCGGGCTGCTGCTGTCGACTCTGCATCATTTCAACAACTTCACACTGCCCTTCGTGCTGCTGGGCTCACCCGCACCCGAGGCGGCACTCACGTTGCCGGTGAACATCTACCAGACTTCGTTCCACGTCTTCCGGTTCGGACTGGGCGCCGCGATGTCCGTGCTCACGCTGGTCATCATGACCATCCCGGCAGTGATGTACATCCGGGCTTCAAAGCTCGATGCGAAACCCCAGGAGGCCTGACGATGGGCAACAGCTCACGCGACCCACAGGCGATACTGCCCCGCTGGCTGACGGTGGCGACCATCGCCGGGCTACTCGTCCTGGTGCTGACACCGGTCGCCTACATGGCGCTGATGTCGGTGAGCCCCGATGTGGAGGCCGTGTCGGGGGACATGGTGCCCAGCAGCCTCGAGATCGGCAACTACCTGCTGATGTGGAAGACGATCCCGCTCGCGTCGGCACTCTTCAACAGTCTGTTCGCCTCGCTGACTGCCGGGGTGATCTCCGTTCTGCTCGGACTCGGCGCGGCCTACTGTCTGACTCGGTTCGACTTTCCCGGCCGGTCGTCGTTCCTGTCGTCCCTCGTGGCGCTGCAGTCACTGCCGCAGGTGTTGTTGATCCTGCCGATCTTCGTCCTGTTCTCGTCGGTCGGCGTCTATCTCGGAGCTCCCATCGTCGGGACGCGCTTCGGGCTGGTGATCACCTACCTCACGTTCGCGTTGCCGTTCTCGACCTGGCTGATGGTGACCTACCTGCGGCAGATCCCGAAGACGTTCGAGGAGGCCGCGTTGATCGACGGACTGAGCCGGGTCGGTGCGCTACGCAGGATCATCCTGCCGTTGGCCCTCCCCGGCATGCTGGTCGCCCTGGTGTTCGCCCTGCTGCTGGGCTGGAACGACGTACTCTTCGCCAGTGTGCTGACCGCCCCCGACACCCAGACTGTGGCGGTCGAGCTCGGTACGTTCGCATCCTCCACCGAGGGCGGCTCGGTCCCGCTATACGGTCAGCTGATGGCGGCCTCGCTGACCTCGGCGGTGCCGGTGGTCGCGCTCTACATGATCTTCCAGAGGCAGCTGGTCGGCGGTCTCACCGCAGGTGGCGACAAGGGCTGACATCTCCCGACCGACCGCGCCACCCCTGAGAAGAGACGAGAGCAACCATGTGGACACTGTCAGCATTCGCAGACGAGATCGACGACGATCTGGAGATGCAGTGCCAGACGCTGCAACGGCTGGAGATCGGCAGCATCGAGCTCCGCAGCGCGTGGGGGGTGAACGTGCAGCACTTCGACGACTCGTTGCTCGCCGACACCAGGGCCTTGCTCGACAGGTACGGCATCAAGACGTCCTCGATCGGGTCGCCCATCGGTAAGATCGATGTGACCGAGCCCTTCGAGCAGCATGTGGAGCGCTTCGAGAACGTGCTCAGGGTCGCCGCCGAGCTGCAGGCCCCGTATGTCCGCGTGTTCTCGTTCTTCATCCCCGAAGGTGACGACCCCGACCTGCACCGAAGCGAGGTGCTGCGAAGAATGACCACACTCGCGAAGCTGGCCGAGAGCCACCAGACGGTGCTGCTGCACGAGAACGAGAAGCGCATATACGGCGACATCCCCCGTCGGTGCCTCGACCTGGTCGAGACCGTCGCGTCGCCCTGGCTGCGGCTCACGTGGGACTCGGCCAACTTCGTGCAGTGCGGCGTACGCCCGTTCACCGACGGGTACGCGGCCCTACGGCCGCACGTGGAGTACGTGCAGGTCAAGGATGCCCACACCACCACCGGCGAGGTGGTGCCGGCGGGGCGCGGCGACGGTGAGCTGGTCGAGACACTGCGCGCCCTGCGCGACGACGGGTTCGACGGGTACTTCTCGCTGGAGCCTCATCTGCAGAGCGCCGGCGTTCTGGGTGGCTACTCCGGACCGGAGCTGTTCGAGACCGCATACTCCGCCTTCACCGGCATCCTGCGCCAGGAAGGGATCGACTTCGCATGACCGACGCAGCCCGGCAGGACACCGACGACGGACCATGTCGCTTCGCGGTGGTCGGGGGCGGCGTGATCGGCCAGCACCATGCCAAGGTCATCTCTCACCTCGAGGGCGCAGAGCTCACTGTTGTCGTGGACGAGGCCCAAGACACCGCCGAACGGCTCGCCGCCGCGTACGGAGCGGTGCCCGTGGTCAAGCTGGAGGAGGCCCTGACGCGCGCCGATGTCGATGCTGTGGCCGTCTGCACCCCGAGTGGGATCCATGCCGAGCAGGCCACGGTCGCGCTGGAGGCCGGCAGGCACGTCGTCGTCGAGAAGCCGGTCGACATCAGCCTGGAGGCAGCCACTCGGCTCGTCGATGTCGAGGCTCGGTCATCCGCGGTGGCGACAGTGATCAGCCAGCATCGCTTCGACCCCGCGAGCCGGGCCGTGCACGAGGCGGTACGGACGGGCAGGTTGGGCGACGTCACGTCGGCGGTGGCCACCGTGTCGTGGTGGCGTAGCCAGTCCTACTATGACTCGGGGGGCTGGCGTGGCACGTGGGCGCTCGACGGCGGTGGCGCGCTGATGAACCAGAGCATCCACACGCTAGACCTCATGGTGTGGATGCTGGGCCGACCCGTCGAAGTAACCGCGTACGCCGCATGCCTCGCGCATACCGACGTCGAGGTCGAGGACACCGCGGTCGCGATCGTGAAGTTCGACAGCGGCGCACTTGGTGTGGTGCACGCGACGACCGCGGCGTACCCAGGGCTCACGGCACGCATGCAGATCCACGGCAGCGAGGGTTCGGCCATCATCGACGACGACCATCTGCAGTACTTCCATGCACGCTCGATGGAGCCCGGCTCCGATGCACCGGCATACGGGGGCGGGATGTCCACCAACCAGGCGACGATGCTCTTGCCGGAATCCGGCGAAGGTGCAGCGCCCACGGCAGGTGCGGACCCTGCAGCCGTGTCGGCCGCCGCGCATAGCCTGCAGTACCTGGACTTCATCGACGCGATCCGGTCGAGGCGTCCGCCCGAGGTCACGGTTCGTGACGCAGCCACGACACTGGAGGTCGTCCTGGCCGTCTACCGGTCCGCTGCCGAAGGGCGTCCGGTGCGCGTGTCAGCAGACGTCGGCAGCCCCTGACGGATCCCACAGGGCGGTGTTGGCATGACGAGATGTTATGGTACTCATATTATATGAGACAGAGCATTGTGGTCAGAGCCAAGGAGTGAAGACATGTTCGATCTCGTCCTGTGGAGCGTCCAAGGCTTCCTCGCCCTCTTCTTTCTCGCCGCCGGCGCCCCGAAGGTGATCGGCCGCGGCATGGACAGATGGGTGGGGTTCTCGGATCTGCCCCGACCGCTGGTGATCCTCATCGGCTCGACAGAGGTCGGGGGCGCAGCCGGGCTGGTCCTGCCGATGGCGACCGGCATCCTGCCGTGGGTCACCCCGTTGTCCGCGGTCGGTATCGCCACCATCGTCCTGATGGCCACCGGCTTCCATCTACGAGCCGACGAACGCCTCGCAGCACTGGAGACGGCACTCTGGGCCAGCATCGCCGCTGTGATCGCGATCGGCCGTTGGGATCTCGTGAGCTCGTTGGCTGATGTTCCGTCGTGGGTGCTCGTCACCGCACTCGGCTTGTTCGTACCCTTGGCCATCCTCAACGTGCTCGTTCTTGCCAGGCGAACGGGAGGCACGGGTCCTGCCGACGCGAGCACGGGCGAACTCACAGTCGCGTCGTCTTGAGCGGCGGTGGCCGGGGACTGGCCCACGAGTCGGCAGCAGCATTGCATCGCTGCTGCGCCTTCGTGGCAGTGGATGTTAGGTTGCGCGCCATGACGCCGCCTCTCGTCTCGTTGCTGCAGACCCCCGACCCCGCAGCGCTCAACGCTCTGTTGGCGGAGACGGTGCGATTCCGCAGCCCAGTGGCCGACTACGAAGGACGGGCCGACGTCGCGCATCTGCTCACGCTGATCGCCACCGTAGTGGACGAGATTCAGCCGACCCGCGAGCTCGAGGACGCCACAGGCAAGACCACCTTCATCGACGCCGTCGTCGGGGACAAACCTGTGCAGGGTGTCCTGGACGAGCACTATGACGAGTCAGGCCTGCTGATTGAAGCCACGTTGATGCTGAGACCGCTGTCGACGCTGCGCATCGCAGTGGCGGCCATGGCGGCTGCTTTGGACGCCGAGCCACTACCGAGCGCCCGCTGATGGAAGCCTGGCGTCCAACTCTCTCAGGCGGCGGTGCTCTGCCGTCGTAGTCGCCGTAGCTCGCGCGCGACGGCGAGCCCCGCGCGGTTGCCGCCGATCGTGCTGGCCGAAGGGCCGTAGCCCAGCAGGTGCACGCGCGGGTCCCGCGCCGTACGCGTTCCCTCCATCCGGATTCCGCCGGACGGCGCCCGCAGGTGAAGAGGGGCCAGATGGCCGAGCGACGCGCGGAATCCGGTTGCCCACAGGATCACGTCCGCCTGTTGCGTGCGCCCGTTCGCCCATCGCACCCCGTCGGGCAGGATCTGCTCGAACATCGGCTGGCGGTCGTAGACGCCACGCGCGGCGGCGGTCCGCTCCTGTTGCCGCAGGAAGAGACCGGTGGCCTGCACCACGCTCTGCGGAGGAAGCCCTGCGCGTACCCGCTCCTCGACCTGCGACACAACCTGACGGCCGAGCTCGGGGCTCAGGTGCTCCTCGGTTCGCCACACCGGCGGGCGTCGGGTGACCCAGGTGGTGGTCGCCGCCTCCGAGATCTCGGCCAGCAGCTGCACCGCGGAGTGCCCACCGCCCACGACCACCACATGTTGGCCCGCGAACTCACCGGGACCGCGGTAGTCGGCGGTGTGCAGCTGGCGCCCGCGGAAGGAGCCGATGCCGGGGTACGACGGCACGAACGGGCGGTCCCACGTTCCGGTGGCGTTGACCACTGTGTGCGTGACCCAGGAGCCGCTGTCGGTCACCAGCTCGAGACGACCGTCATCGTCGGTGCCCGCGTGGTCGCGCACCGACTGCACGGTCACCGGCCGCAGCACAGGCAGCGTAAAGCGATGCTCGTAGTCGGCGAAGTAGCGCGGAACGAACTCGTTGGCAGCTTCGGACCCGGCGGCCTCCGGTACCACCGCCCCGGGCAGCGACGCCACGCCGTGTACGTCGTACATCGTGAGGGAGGGCCAGCGGTGCTGCCAGGCGCCGCCAGGAGCGGAGTTGGCGTCGAGTACCACGACATCGACGAACGGCCGGAAGCCCATGCGTACCAGATGATAGGCCGCGGACAGGCCAGCCTGGCCGGCGCCGATCACGACCACCTCGGGCGTCCTTCGCTCGATCGACCGTGTGCTCACGCTGCTACAACACGAAGTCGTCGCCTGCTGTTCCCTGCAAGGACGGGGCGCGATCTCCGATGCCTCAGGCTCCCGCATCAAGGTCGACGCGGATCGTCAGCAGGTCGGTGCCGAGTGCTCGTACGGCCGCGGCGTTGATCCGACGGTTCAACCCGGTCCCCAGTATTCTCTGACGCTCACGGGGCTCATCCTCCGGAACCAGATGCGCCGTCCCGGCATGCCAGCGGCCGCGTACCTTCACCCGCACACGAGGGTTCGCGTCGATGTTGCGGACATAGGCAGCCCGGCGCCCGTGCTCGGCCACGATCCAGAACGTTTCACCCTCGAGACCGTCGCCCACCGGCGTACAACGCAACTTGCCCGACTTGCGGCCGGTGGTCTCCAGGAGCGCATAACCTGGCAGCGACAATCCACGCATCAGGACGGCTCGGACGACAGGATTGACCACGCGCTTCTGAACGACGTTGACGATCCGGAACTTGTCCATATCGGCACGCTATGCGAACCCACCGGTTCTGACCACTCGACGTTTCTGCGCTGTCGGCATGTCGATGGCGCCTTGACCTCAACAATGGTTCAAGTTCTAGCGTCGATCACGTTAGCCCCGATGTTGTCTGGAGTGAGGGATTCTGATGTTCGCCGACCCGTTCACACTCGCCGTCATCGTGGGCACTGTCCGGGAGGGTCGCTACGGACCGCGGGTGGCCGGCTGGTTCCTCGAGCAGGTCGCCCAGCGTGACGACGTCAAGGTAGACGTGGTCGACCTGGCCGAAACCCCTCTCCCCGTCGTACAGCAGGCGCATCCGGTGCCGACCGGGGAGTATCCTTCCCCCGAAGTTCGAGCGTTCGCGCAGCGCATCGGCGCGGCGGACGCGTTCGTCGTGGTGACCCCGGAGTACAACCACAGCTTCCCCGGACCGTTGAAGCTGGCCATCGACTCGGTGCATCCCGAGTGGGCGGCGAAACCGGTGGGGTTCGTCTCCTACGGAGGAGTCGCCGGTGGGCTGCGTGCGGTCGAGCATCTGCGACCGGTGTTTGCCGAGCTGCACGCGGTCACCATTCGGGAGACGCTCAACTTCTACCTCGTCGACGACCCGCTCGATGAACACGGCCTGCCCCGCGACCCCGCACACGGCAAGGCCGTGCAGGCCGCGGCCGGGCAGCTGCTGGACCAGCTCACCTGGTGGGCACAAGCCCTCCGGGCGGCCCGGGCTGCACAACCCTACGGGTCACGATGACCTCGACCCGCCGCTTCCGCGTCATCTCCTGATCGTCTGGCTGCTGCTCATCGCGTGGGCCGGTGGCGCGGTGGTCCCGTCGTCCTCGAGCTCGGCCGCGATGGAGACTACGAGCCCGCCGAGGAGGAAGCCGATGACCCCGGCTGCCAGGGTGTTGGTGTTCATGAGTGCTCCAGTCGGTCGTGTCCATGCTCGTCGCCGTGGTGGTGCTGGTGGGTCAGTGCGTGGCCCTTGCCCTTGTTGATGAGGTGCCGGTTTACGGGGTACGCCGCGACGAACGCCGCAGCGAGCGCGATCATCATGCCGAGCCAGAAGACGGGGTTCACCAGACCGGCGTCCATGGCGCCGGGGATGAGAGCCATGACGAGGTTGTCCGTGAGCTCCATCACCGCGATCGAGAGCGTGTCGGCGGCGAAGACCACGCTGAGTGCTCCGAAGAACGTGAGGCCCGCCTGCAACAGCGGCAGCGTGGAGAGGGTATATCCGAAGAGGAACGCGAGGACCACAGCCAGGGCGATGGTGACGGTGTTCGACAGTCCCATCGCAGTGCCGATCATGAGCCCGACGATCTCGCCGATGGCACAGCCGGTCAGGCAGTGCAGTGTGGCGTTGGCCGCCATGCTGTTGAGGTTGTTCGACGTAGTCATCAATGCCTCCCTGTTGGCATATACCCTAGAGGGGTATAGTATCGAGCACAAGGGGCAACATCGACGACCGGGAGGCAGGACATGACCGACGGTGAGGCGGCGCAGACGTCGCATCAGCACGGTTACATCCATCGCAAGGAGGACTACCTGAGGCGGCTGCGCCGTATCGAGGGGCAGTCCCGTGGCCTGCAGCGGATGGTCGAGGAGGAGAAGTACTGCATCGACATCCTCACCCAGGTGTCGGCGATGACGAAGGCACTGCACTCGGTCGCGCTGGGTCTGCTGGATGAGCACATGAGCCACTGCGTGGTCGACGCGGCGCGCGCCGGCGGCGACGAGGCGGACGTGAAGCTCAAGGAGGCCTCCGAGGCGATCGCCCGCCTGGTCCGGTCCTGACCCGACACAAGACATCGAGAAGGAGAACGACTGCCATGACCGACATGCGTAGCTACACCGTGAGCGGGATGACCTGCGGCCATTGCGTCTCCTCGGTCACTGAGGAGGTCCAGGAGATCCCCGGAGTCGAGAGCGTCGACGTCGTACTCGAGACCGGGGCCCTCACCGTCACCAGCAGCCAGGCAGTCGACGACGACGCTGTGCGGTCGGCGGTCGAAGAGGCCGGCTACCAGCTCGTATGACCAGTACTCCGGCCAAGGTGATCGGGTTCCTGGTCACGATCGCGGCCGTCCTCGGCGTCGCCATCGGCCTCGGCAGGGTTGTCGGCCCGCTCAACGAGCCGGTGCCGGCACACGCATCCGAGCACGGCGGCGGAGAGGTCACCGACAAGCAGCCGGCCGAGATCCCAGGAGGACTGATGGTGTCCCAGAGCGGCTACACGCTGCGACTGGCCGAGGACCGGGCCGAGGCCGGGCACGACGTTCCGGTGACGTTCACGATCGAGGGGCCGGACGGGCGAGCGGTGACGGCGTACGACGTCGAGCACGAGAAGCGGTTGCACCTCATCGCCGTCCGCCGCGACTTCACCGGCTTCCAGCACGTGCACCCCCGGCTCGACGACCAGGGGGTCTGGACGACGCGGCTGGATCTCACGCCTGGGCCGTGGCGGCTGTTCGCCGACTTCCAGGCCACGCGCGGCCCGTCCCTCACCTTGGGGGCGGACCTGGCTGTTCCGGGTGACTACCGGCCCGTCCCATCCGGTGGTGAGTCGCGCACGGCGCGGGTGGACGGCTACACCGTCACCCTCGACGGCGACCTCGCCGCCGGAGCGGACGCGAGGCTGACCGCCAGCGTGTCCAAG